>CAYMYV010000014.1:0-18763 GCA_964394775.1 uncultured Lachnobacterium sp.
CGAATGCCTTTGAGATGCGAGATGGAAGTGTTGCGCTCAAATGGTATGAAGCAAGCAAGGAAGATATCTTCACCGACAAGGCAGATACTCCGGAAGTAAGCAACAACACGTTTACCATCGAACTTTTTAAGTGCGAAGCAGGTGATACAACCATCACACGTGGCGAAGGCAATACGGGAATTACTATTAGTAATCCATTAATGACAGAGGCTGCGGCGGATATTCTATGGGCAAAGATAGCAGGATTTTGCTACAGACCTGCTACGTTTAATATTAAATCAGGCACACCACTCATAGATGAGTGGAATTATTTTAGTTATGGTGGCGAAAACGTTATTGCTACGGAACTAGAGTTTATCCACGATGGCGGTTTGCAGAATACATTCAAGTCTGCCGGCGAGAGCGAGAGTACTGGAAACTACGAAGGACCGACTACGACAGCATTAAAGAGATATCAGGCAGAACTTGCTATTGTAAAAGAGGTTGTTGCTGGGAAGATTTCGGCAGAAGAAGCAGATTTACTTTACGCAAAGATTTACCAGCTTGACGTGATTGAGACGAATATCACATCTGCTGTAGTGGGTTCGATTGAAGGTAAATATGCCACTTTTGATTTTGTGACAAGCAATTACACGTCAACAGCTGTATTTGATGCGTTGAGCGGACGCGTTGTAGATTTGGAAACATATGCACTCACAGCCGATAGCGGAATTATCAAAGACCTTCAAGCTGATGTTACCAGAACCAATACTCTCATTTTTGGCTCAGCTACAGGTACAAGCATTCAGAGCTCATTCGCTAACGCGGTTATAGCTCAACTTGGAAGTGCACAGATTAAATCGGCAATGATTGAGAGTGTGTCAGCAAGCAAGGTCACTGCCGGTGACATCATTACCAATAAAGTGCGAGTGGTGTCAGAAGATGGAAGGTTGCTGATATCAGATGAAACCATACAGATATCCGACGCTACAAGAGTGCGGGTACAGATAGGAAAAGACGCAAATAGCGATTATAACATGTATGTCTGGGATAAATCCGGAAACATTATGTTTGATGCGCTTGGTCTTACAGAAGCTGGTATCACGCGCCAGATAATCCGTGATGACATGGTATCAGACACTGCCAATATCTCAGCCAGCAAGCTGGACATAGACAGCTTGTTTACCGAGATTAACGGCAGCACAAACACTATCAAATCCACAAAGATATATCTGGATGACAAAGCCCAGACGTTGGATGTGGCCTTTACTAGTATGTCCAGCGCGGTTACGACTACTACAACAATAGCGAACAGTGCCAACAGTAAAATCGATAATCTAGAGATTGGCGGAAGGAATCTGTTGATAGATACAGACGATACGCACATTTTAAATAGTGCTATATGCGTCTTTAATATTTCTGAATATGGAAAAAAGGAATTGTTGAAGGGAGCAATAGTTACCGTTTCATTTGAAGCAATGTCCGACGTAGATACCAACATCGATACGTATCCGAGATATCTTGATTCTTCTGGGAACACTGTTGGAGTTCCTAAAGTGGGTAAAACTATACCTATAACTACAGAGTGGACCAGATATGAGGTCCAAATAACCATGTCGGAACAGGAATGGTGTAAATGGACAATTCGTTCTAATAGTACTGCCTCTGGCGGAAGCGATACTGCGGTAGTAAATATTAGAGATGTCAAGTTGGAAAAAGGTAACAAAGGTACTGACTGGACTCCTGCTCCTGAAGATGTGGATGCGGGTATAGCAGCGGCTCAATCTACTGCCGACAATGCCGCATCTAGTGCAGCTATAAATGCTACGAACATAGTTGTGCTACAATCAACCGTAACATCACAAGGCACTGAAATCAGCACAATTCAAGGACAAATCAGCAGTAAAATTTGGAAGACT
The DNA here is from genome assembly GCA_964394775.1 of uncultured Lachnobacterium sp. GTDB lineage: Bacteria > Bacillota > Clostridia > Lachnospirales > Lachnospiraceae > Roseburia. The sequence goes on from CAYMYV010000014.1 coordinate 1,899, forward strand.
GATATTGAGGATGTTAAGGTTACGAACACAGTATCAGAGGTAGCGTCACTTACTCTCAATAATAGTGCCGATGGTAAGATAATTGATATTTGTATAGAAGGTGCAACTTATCAAGACGGAGAAATTAGCACGGACAATCCTATTTTGATTCAAAACACAGGCGATTGTGTGGAGATGGTTAATGGTTCTATTGGATTTAGCACAGGTGCAAGTAGTTGGTCAAGTAGTATTGTTATTAGTAAAAATTATATACCATGCCGAAGCGGTGATGTAATTGGAATTGAAACCGAACGTGAATTAGTCAAATATATTTATTTTTACAATGACGAAGGATATGTGGGTTATCAAAATTTGAACACTAACACTGTAACAATAGAAAATGGTGTTACTAAATTTAAAATAGAATTAGCTATGAGTGACAATTCAAAAATAACACCACAAACAGTAGGTAAAATCACTCTCACAGTAAATGATAAGCATGTGATGCAGATTATTGAGCATGAAAAGAATTTCTTTGATGTGAACAAAGCTATACAAGGATTTGTTAATAGCAGTTTATCTCATTCACAAAGTCCTGCATATCGAATTAGTGAAATTTATCCAATTGGACAATATGCCGTATCGTGGGTAACTACTGCAAGCTATGTCTACTTAGTATATTATGATGAAAATAAAGCTGTAAAAAGACGAGTGGTAATAACTGGGTCAAAGGGTAGTACACAAGTTAATCCGCAAGAGGGTGAATATTATTTCGCGTTCATGTATATGACGGAGTATACTAGCGACATCCAAATCGAAGCTGGCGACGTAGTAACCCCATACGAACCATACACCGAAAAAGTCACAACCTTCTTCCTCAACGAACCACTTAGAGCAACAGATAGCCTGTTGAGAAAAGATGGGGTGATTGGGGAGAATCATAAACGTGGTACGAGAGTATTTAATGGTAGCGAAAAATGGTACGCCATTAGTGATGTAGAATGTCTTTATTATTGTTTCGTTGAAAACGCTAAAAGAGTAACTACTGTAAATATGTCCGCATCACATTGTGACCAATATATTTTCGAGAAATCTGCTAATGCTTCTATGAATGACAAGACATTTAAAGTTGCTAAGGCATCAAGTGGCGATATTGCCATGTTGTATGTCAAAGACTTAGATTACACTACTGTTGCAGATTTCGTAGCACGATTACAAGCTAATCCAATCACAGTAGAGTATGAGTTGGAAGAAGAAACCTTTACCCCACTCGACACAGAAAGCCAAATCGCGATAAATAGACTTAAAACATTCGACGGGGTTACTTATGTATCAGTAGATTCAAGAGTGCAGTCTGTCTCGGTATCGGTAAGGTATTATCTAAACACCGAAGATGGTAAGATATTGGCTTTGGCTAACAACAATTCCGTGAATGATATATCTAGGTTGAACACTCAGTATACGGATGTTTCTATAGCGCTGGAAGGCATAGATGCAACAGTAGCAAAGCACACCACTCAGATATCCGAAAAAGCCGATGGAAGTACAGTAACGGAGATTCAAAGCCAAGTGACTTCGTTGGAAGCTGATTTGGATGGTTATAAGACAACTGTAAGCAGTACCTATGCCACTAAGAATGAGTTTGATTTGCTAGAAACTGATATCACATCTGTAAAATCCGTGGCTACCCAAAATGCAAATATGCTTAATTGGATCGTAGCAAGTGGTAAGTCTTATACCGACTTTACAATCACTGACAGAATGGCATCGCTTACAGCACAGTATATTAACCTTAATGGATTAGTTACATTTAGCGGCTTAGACAGTTCTACTCAGAGTTCAATCAATGATGCAAACAGTACTGCGACATCAGCGAGCACTACGGCTTCATCCGCGCTGTCAAAAGCAAATGAAGCTAAATCCACAGCTGATATTGCAAACGCAAATGCTAGTACAGCATTGGATACTGCGAATGCTGCTCAAACGACTGCTGATTCAAGTGCGTCGACAATCGCTACATGGTGCTATAACAACGATAATACATATATTGATGGCGCCAAGATTTATACAGGAACAATCACAGCGAAGGCATTAAATGTATCTAATATATTTGGTGACGATGCAGTGTTAAGCACGTTAGTAGCACAGGATGCGTTCTTTAATGCCATCTCTACTAATAGCATAGTAGTAAGCGCCAGTATCAACGCAAACAGTGCTCTATCAGCTATCGACGACCTAGAGATTGGCGGAAGAAATTTGCTGTTAGATAGTGGAAAAGAAGCAACCATCACTAATAAAGCGATGATACTGTTACTGTCAGCGTATGGTATTACAGCATTGGCAGCAGGGGAGACAGTTACCGTTTCATTTGAAGCAATGTCCGACGTAGATACCAACATCGATACGTATCCGAGATATGGTACTTCAGGAACAGGTACGGCGGTTACATCTGCTAAAAAAACGCTGTCTATCACAACGGAATGGGCACGATATACGACAACTATAACACTCAATTCGTCGTATGCATGGATTGCGTGGTCCATAAGGTCAAACGCAGCTGTATCTGGTGGTTCCGCAACAGCAGTTGTATATATTAGAAATATTAAACTCGAAATTGGTAATAAAGCCACTGACTGGACCTCAGCTCCAGAAGACACAGAAGCAGATATTACGACGGCACAGTCTACAGCCGATACAGCCAATACGACAGCTAATAGTGCGGCGAGTGCAGCGGCTACAGCACAGGCTACCGCAGATTCCGCTAATACGACGGCTAATTCTGCTTTAGGTATTGCAAATACGGCCAATTCAACTTCCACGGCAAACGCTACCGTAATTGCTAACTGGTGCTATGACAATAATACCACTTATATCGACGGCTGTAATATTTACACCGGCACAATTACCGCAGATAAGATTAACGTTGCCGATTTGTTCGCACAAGACATTACAGCTACTGGTACTATTACAGGCGTAAATCTGGTTGGTGCAACAGGAAGCTTTAGCGGCAATATTATATCATCTAGTGCGGTCATCACTGGCGGAAGTATTGAGTTGATTGATGATGCAACGGATGCAAGCGAATCTCGTTTTCGAATAATGGGTTCAGATGGAACAGGAACTCATATCTGGTCTCGGGGATTACTCTTATATGGATGGGACAGTGAAACTGGAGCAGACGAAAGAATTGATATAAGCCCGACGTCTATTAGAATGGGTACTATAAATTATAGTACGTTACTAACAGATACTAGCAAGGGGGTGGAGATAACATGCTCTGATGATATAGCAACCACATTCCATACGGCATTATCGCTGCATAACTATACGGGGTCAGGCGGAATATTTGCGTACACGTTCCCGGAATCAATAGCCGCTACTGAATTACCATTAGTTCGAGTTACCAATTATGACTATTCCGAATATGTTGATCTAAAAGCAACAGGACTTATAGCAAAAGGAGATTTCGCGGTTAGCGCAAATTCATTATCCATCAATGCACCTCTCACCGTCACGGGCGCAGTAACAACAGAATCCATCCTAGCGACAGGTGCATATATCATGTGTGGCGGATCTATAACTATTCCAAATGGCTACACATATTACGCTAAAGACAGTACTGGAACAGGTAGAACTATTGCGAAGATGACAAGCAGTAATAATTATGAGTTTGCTACAGGTGGAGTTGCAAATGATATAGCTATTGGAACAACAGCTTATACGAATAGTTTAAATCTGAATGCAACATCAACTAAAGTGAGCGGAACATTGTCTACAGGAGACGCAATATATTTGCCTAATGGAAAAGCATTAGCTGGTTACAATTCAAGCGGAGCTGCAGTGGCGTTAGTGTATATGAATAGCTCCAATGTATTGTGCCTGGGTGTTCCTGTCGCTGGTTCATATGTCACGCAGATGGGACACTCAAGTTATACGTCGCAATTGTTGCTCAAAACAGCGGGTCGCATTGACTTCTTAGCCGGCGGAGAGACTAGCAATGCTGGTAAAGCTATTTCTATCGTATATGGTACATATCCAGTGCTTAGACCAACCACTACCAATCAAGCGGCTCTTGGAGATTCATCATACCGGTGGAATAATATCTATTCTGCCAGCTCGGTAAATGTATCTTCTGATAGACGTTTAAAAAGCGATATCCAGGACCTTGACGAGAGACATTTTGCCATGTCAAAAATGCTTACCGCCAAATCGTTCTTGTTGAATATGATGGACGATGGAAAGAGGCGTATAGGTCATGTCGCACAGGATGTCGAAGAGGCTATGTTGTCAGCTGGGTTATCAGCGGACGAATGTAGCTTTCTTTGTAAAGAGTGGGTAGAAAGAGAAGACTACACCGGCTACGAATACAGCCTACAGTATGAACAGATTCATACGATGCAAATTGCAGCAATGCAAGAAGAAATAAACAACTTAACAAATCGGTTAGCAATTGCAGAAGTGCTAATCGAACATCTACAGTTACTACAGCTGGGAGCATAGGCTCTCAGCTGATTTTATTTATAATCCAAAGGAGGAAAAAAAATATGGCATTAACAACAACACAAGCAATCACTCTCACAGGACAGAGCAAGATCGGAGATGTAGTAGTAGTATCAATGACTGCTAGCATTAAGGAAAATAACAATTCCAACATCGTATCTACAATTGTAAATCAGGAATTGTACGACGCTAACAAAGCGCAGTGCAGAGCAGATATCGATGATTTCACAGCCTATGTGCGTGAGGTGGAAGATAACCAGGTAACAGCAGAATAAGCAGGAGGATGAACATATGCAGATGACATTGACAGAGGTACTAAACAAGCAGAATACCTTAAGAGAGCTGTTAAGAGAGCTGGCTGGTAAGAAATTACCGTATAAGCTGACATACACTATTTCTAAGAACTTAGTAAAGCTTCAGTCAGAAGCGAAGATTATTGAAGATGGGAGAATGAAGCTCATCGATAGCTACGCAGTCAAAGATGAAGATGGTAAGCCGGTAATCAAGGATAATAGCTATGACCTTGGCGAAAAGGTAGAGGAGTTCACTGCTGAATTCCAGAAATACATGGCAACGGAAACAGAAGTGGATATTTACTCTGTTCCTGCAGCAGTGTTTGAAATAGAAGATCCTAGATTTGATGTTCTGACAGTAGAACAGATAGTTGCACTGATAGTTGCCTTGGATTTCATGATTGAGGAGTAAAAGACACTAAGAGCCTGGTACCCGCCAAGGATACTGGGCTTTTAAATTTACAGAAAGGAGTAGATGTCTATGGCTATGGATGATTTAGAAGTTGAGCGTAGACTTACAAAAGTAGAAGAGAGAAGTAAGTCAAATTCTCATCGTCTGGACAAACTCGAACCTATAGTAGAGGAAATTCATACCATGTCAATGACTATGGTTGAGCTGGTTCAAGAAGTGAAGCACACAAATGAAGTGGTAGGCAATCTTGATGTGAAGGTTGACCGTATGGATAGTCGTGTGGATGAGATGGAGAAGGCTCCATCGAAAGAATATAGCAGTTTAAAAAAAACTGTGATAGACAAAGTAGCAGGTGTAATTATTGGATTTTTGTTTGCGGGCCTTATATGGGCAGCAGTGCAAGTATTTTAAGGAGGATTAACCTATGGATTTAGGATTTTTGTTAGAACTTATTAACCCAATTATTTTAGGAATTTGCTTATTGGTAGGATTTGCATTAAAGAATGCGTTTGAATCATTCCCTAATAAGTATATTCCATTAGCAGCACTTTGCACCGGTACAATTATTGCTGTCTTAATAAATCTGCAGAGTGGAATCAATGCAGAGATTATTCTAGGCGGCATGATCAGTGGATTAGCATCCACAGGATTATATGAGATGTTGCGTAATTTGATTAATTTTGATGGAAAAAGCGAGGAAGAATAATATGGGAAAATACATAGCACATGCTTCCATTGGAAGCAATAACAAAGCGAAGGGGGACGTTGCTGGTGATCAGGGAAAAGAAGTATGCATCCGCACCTGGTATTCGTATCCATATAACTGTGTGATTCGTATCGATGACGAGGAAGTGAGAAAGAAGTTTGGCAACAACTGCATCGATATTGCAAATAACCCAAATATTGGCTATGACCAGAGTGGCAGAAATACTTTGCTAACAGAAGCAGAAAAGGTAAATTTCGATTTTACAAAAATTACAGTACCATGTGAGTGCGACTGTTCTTCAATGGATACAATAGCGCTTCTAGGCGCTATCTATGTAATCTTAGGCGAAAATGCGTACTTAGAAGCAAAAGCTATTCTGGTAGTGAAAGGTAACTGCGCAACGACAAGCACTTTCAAAAGCCGAGTAAAGAAGCTGGTCATGATTTCTATTACAGTATTTGAGACCAAGGAATATTGCCAGAGTACAACCAAAGCAATCTTCGGAGATATCTATCTCAAAGAAGGAAAGCACATGGCAACGTACATTAATGATGGCAACAAGAACAGTGAGAAAGTAGAAAAAGAGGTGATGTATATAATGAATACATTAAAAAAAGGCAGCACCGGAAACGATGTAACAATTTTTGAATCTATCATGAAAAAGATGGGATATTACACGGGAACAATCGATGCTAATTTTGGTGATGGGTGTGTAGCAGCGTGTAACGCATTCCAGAAGGATTATCCGGAATGCGGAACAAATGGCAAGCCAGATGGAACCTTTGGTCCTGCGTGCTGGAAGAAAGCACTTTCTCTATTAAATGCATAAGGATTATTAGAAGGCGGTCAGAAATGGCCGCCTTATTTCGTGTCATATTTCGTGTCATATAGTTTAGAAATCTGCTTCTTTTTAGGAAATGTTATAGCACTTTTTAAAATTTAAAAACACCAAGAAACCAAGTAAATACAAGACTTCGCGAGAAAATGCCGAAAATATGCGATTTTTGAAAAAATGTTCCAATCTGGTTCGAATCCCCCTCTCGCTACTACTCAAAAACTTCGGAAATCCTTGATTTACAAGGGTTTCCGATTTTTTTATTTCTTGATTTGTCTAAAAAATTGCCTGCTTACGAATGGATTCATAGTGAAGAGATAGCGCTGTAAGCGGAGTTCTTTTTGATATTTCCAAGGGAAGCTGAAATGGCGGACAGTAGGTTTTCCGCTTGTTGTACAGTTTTCATTGCATAAGGCATAGACAGGGTTAATTTTGCGCGTTCAAAGATAATGCTGCCAAAATGGTCTGTAATGATATCCTTTGCTGCTTCATGATTAAATAAGTGATATGCGCCGTCGTCACCATCGAGACTTGTGCATCTTCCGGTATCGATGTACTGATATAACATGGATACAGAAATGAAGTTTCGGTATTTTGGAACAATGATATTGCAGGAATATAGTTTATTTAGGGAAGTCTCCAGTTTTTTTATGTTTGGAATAATCTCGGTATTGTATTCCTTGGTTAATGATGCAATTCTTGAGGTTGTCCATATGTCCTTTTGGATTAAATCTTCAGAATGTTTTTTGGTAGCGAAAGCAACCACTTCCGCACGGAGGCGTTTCTCCAGCCGTTTCTGAGGGAGATTGTTCAAAAACAGGTTGCTTAGAAAATGTTTTTTCTTGTTAGTATTTATTTTTTTGCGGTTCCTTTCAATGATTTCTATAAGCTCAGAGGTTCGCCAGCGAAGTGGCAACAGAAAGAAATTTCCACGATGGTAGGAGGGATCTTCTGTAATATTTTTTGTGAGAAGTGTGATATTTAGTGGCTCATCTCCTTCTTGACTTTCTTTTGCAAATTCTTCAAACCAATATATGGAATTTCTGTCGTTTTCCAGTCTCTCCAAAGTGGTTTGGTAGAGGTGTTCTATTTTTTTGTATATAAAGAGCAGACTTTCTAATTCATAGATTCCTTTTAAAAGTTTCTTTAATTCATTCGCTTCCATAATATTTTCTCCGATTTAATATAATATAATATAATATAATAACACATATTATATCAAAACTTGCGTTCTCGTGCAATTATTTTAAGATGTTTCTACATAGAATATTGCACAGGGGTGCAATTAAATATGAAAAATAGAAATAGCATTGATAGAGTAATTCAGGTAGAGGATGTAAATATCGGAGCTAATATTTGCGAACTTAGAAAAGCAAGAAATATTAAGCAAACAGAGATGGTTGCAAAACTGCAAATTAAAGGTGTGGATTTATCGACCTTCTCCTACAATCGCATTGAGAAAGGGACACAGAATCCTACGGTTTCGTTTTTACTTGCCTGCTGTGAAATTTTAGAGTGTGATATGAATCACATTTTTAGAGTTAAAAAGGTAAATACTTGATAGACAAAATCCACGGCAGTTGCCGTGGACTTTCTTCGTTTATAAGGTTATTTATTCTCTGTTTGGGACTACTTGCTTCCGGAAAATATTTACAAACCTATACCATAGGTCTATGATAAGGTTGAGATATAGTTAAAGGAGACGACCATACAACATGAATTTAAAAGCGCCGAAAGGCTTAGAAGTAGACAATTGGTTTATTGAGTGCTATCGGAAGTACAAGGGGCATCCCCTTCGCATATTAATAGGGCTGTATAAGGGGAATTATCATAAATTTTTTCTTGCGGTGTTGTTCTTTTTCATCAAGCATAGTCCGGTGTGGGTATTGCCGATTGTGACGGCAAATATTATCAATGATGTGGTTACGGGAAATCCGAATGTGCAGAGGAATATTCTGCTGTATACGGCGTTGATGGTGGGACTGATTGCCCTGAACATTCCGATGAATTATCTCTACACCAGATATAAGTCTCTGGCGACCAGATACGCGGAAACGGGGTTGCGGAAAGCGCTGGTGCGCAAACTGCAGCAGTTGTCGATTAACTATCACAAGGAAACACAATCGGGGAAACTGCAATCCAAGATTATGCGTGATGTGGAGGCCGTGGAAAGCCTGTCCACACAGCTTTTTCTTGGGATTTTGAATATTGCCCTGAATATTGCGGTTGCGCTGGTGGTAACCATATCCAAAAGTATGTTGGTGTTTGTGTTTTTCCTGATTACTGCACCGGTGGCTGCGATTACCATGGTGTTTTTCAGAAATATAATGAAGCATCGTAATTCGGAGTTTCGTAAGGAGATGGAACAGACCTCTGCCAGAGTTATGGAAATGGTGGAGCTTATCCCGGTTACCAGGGCGCATGCTTTGGAGGAGGAAGAGATTCACAAGATGAGCGGGCAGCTCATGGCAGTTGCAGAAAAAGGATACAAGCTGGACGTGGTCCAATCATTGTTTGGTTCTGTGGGCTGGGCAGTATTTCAGGTGTTCCAGATGGTATGTCTGGCATTTACTGCATTTTTGGCATTGCGGGAAACGATTCTGCCGGGTGATATTACCCTGTATCAAAGTTATTTTTCTACCATTGTGGCGCAGGTCTCGTCTTTGATGACGCTGGTTCCGACCATTGCCAAGGGCGTGGAATCGGTGAATTCCATAGGAGAGGTTCTTCTGGAAGAGGATATTGAGCACAATGAAGGAAAACAGATTCTGCCAAAGGTGGTTGGACATTTTCAATTCCGTGATGTGGAATTCAAATATAATGAGTTGAATAAGAGTGTGCTAAACGGTTTGAATCTGGATGTAAAAGCCGGAGAGACCATTGCATTGGTCGGGGAGTCCGGTGCCGGAAAATCTACGCTTTTGAATTTGGTTATCGGCTTTAACTATGCGACGGAAGGAGAAGTGTTGATTGATGGGACAGATATTCGTACCATTGATTTGCGTTCTTATCGTAAGCATTTGGCGGTGGTACCGCAGACATCCATTTTGTTTTCCGGAAGTATCAGGGACAACATTACCTATGGGGTGGAATCTATCTCAGAGGAGGAATTGATGGAGGTGGTGCAGGCTGCAAATCTGCAGGATTTGATAGAGTCTCTTCCTGAGGGCATGGATACCATGGTTGGAGAGCACGGAGGTAAGCTCTCCGGCGGACAGAGGCAGAGGATATCCATTGCCAGGGCATTGGTGCGCAAACCAAAGGTGATTGTATTGGATGAAGCAACCTCCGCACTTGACAGTATCTCCGAACAACTGGTGCAGGAAGCGCTTCGCAACCTGACCAAGGACCGAACGACATTTATTGTAGCGCATCGACTGTCTACTATCCGAGATGCAGACCGGATTGCGGTACTGGAAAATGGAAAATGTGTGGAGTGTGGCACCTACGAAGAACTGATGGAGCTTAAGGGCGAATTTTATCGGATGAAAATGATTCAAAGTTAGCCGTTTAAACTTTTAAGCCCTGTGTAAATATGGTATAATTTTAACGTCAAAGAACACATGTAGGAGAGAGTATGCGTATACGAATATATGCGATGACGCATAAGGCGTTTGAGGTTCCGGAGGACCCTATGTATCAGCCATTACATGTTGGACATGCATGTGCGATGGATTTGGGGTATCCGGGGGATGATACAGGAGAAAATATTTCCCATTTGAATTGCTATTATAGCGAGTTGACCGGTTTTTACTGGTTGTGGAAAAACTGCAAAGACGTAGATTATATCGGGACCTGTCATTACCGCAGGTTCCTGATTAATGAGCAGGAAAAGGTATTAACCAAAGCAGAATACGAGGTGCTTTTACAGAAGTATGATTTGGTTACAACCAAGCGGGTGATTTTAAATAATTCGTATCACTTCGGTTTTTCTGCAAATCATAATATTTATGCACTTGATACGACAGGAGAAGTCATTCGCGATTTATATCCGGAATATTATGACACCTATATTACTTTGGTGCATCAGAATGAGACGTATTTTGGAAATATGATAGTGACCGGCAAGGCATTATTTGATGAGTATTGCCAGTGGCTGTTTACGATTTTTGCAGAGGTGGAAAAACGAATAAATCTTGATACCGATGAGGATGCATATCATAAGCGGGTGCTTGGCTTTATCTCTGAATTTTTGCTGCTTGTCTGGGTGCGGGTAAAAGGTCTAAGCGTCTACGAATGCAAGGTGGGTATGACTGGTGAAAAAGCAGAGACAAGGGAGCTTAAAGAGACTTTGGCGGAGTATTTCCGTAAAAAAGACATCGCAGGAGCACGCGATTATTTCATCAAGCGAAAAACCGAGCGTCCGGATGTGATGATGGAGGCATCAGATGTGTCAGGAGAGCTTCGCATCTGTATGCAGCTGATTGCAACGGCAGGAAAAGAGATGGAGCTATATGGTAAGAGCTTTTTGGACCGTGTGTTGGAGTATCGTGAGCTGGTAGAGCTGTTTACCCATTTGAATCAGATTGTAACCCGAAAGGCACAGGGAATCCACTCCGTGGAGGATGATATCTTTTTAAAGGATAACCAAGTTTCTGAGGTGGCAATTCAAGTTGCGGAAGCCGTATATCAGGCGGCTGTGAGTGGATAGCGCAAATTGTGAGTGGGAAGCTTAAGCAGAGTATTTAAATAGTGTAAGGAGAACTATATGATTTACGAAGATATTAAAAACAATGAAGAAGTGCGTGCCATGATTCGAAAAGGAAATGCAAACCTTGGTATGCTGGGATATACAGACCATTCCGAAGCACATACAACACTTGTGGCAGAGAATGCAGCAAGGATTTTGGCAGAGTTTGGCTATGGTGAAAAGGAACAGGAATTGGCAAAAATTGCTGGCTTTATGCATGATATCGGAAATGCAATCAATCGTAAGAATCATGCGGAGTATGGTGGGATTCTTGCCAATGAGATTTTAAGAAACTATGATTTGTCCATTGAGGATAGGATTACAATTATTTCCGCCATCAGCAATCATGACGAATCGACAGGACGTGCGGTTGACCCGGTTTCCGCAGCGCTAATTATTGCTGATAAGACCGACGTGCGTCGCAATCGAGTGCGCACGAAGGAGCAATCGGCATTTGATATTCATGACCGTGTAAATTATGCGGTAACGGGTGCAAACTTAAAAATTGATGCGGAAGAAAAATCCATCTCCTTGAACTTGCAAATTGATGAAAAAATATGTACTATGTATGAGTATTTTGATATTTTCCTTGGTCGTATGCTGATGTGCAGAGGCGCAGCAGATGTATTAGGTGCAAAATTCAAATTACGTGCAAACGGAGTAAAGATTTTATAAGAGGATAGATTATGTTAAGACCAAAGATTGGGCTGGACTGGGATGATGTAATAGCTCCATTTAATGACGAAGCCATCATGATGGCAAATGAAAAATATCACTTTGACCCACCTCTTTCTTTAGAGGATATTACAAGCTGGGAGAATACAGGACGCACCAGCATTATCAAGGAATTTTACCAGATGGAGGAGCTGTATCACAGACAGACGGTTCCGGAAAAAACGAAAAGATGCGTGCGTCAGCTTATGAAAATTGCGGACGTGTATATTGTCACCGCTGCTTATCCAAAATTCATGAGTATCCGTGCAAAGCAGATATTAGAAGAATTTCCGGAGATTCCGGAATCCAATATCATTCTTGGCAAGGCGAAGAATTTGGTGCATTTTGACATTCTTTTAGATGATGCCATTCATAATGTTTTGGAATCGCCTGCCACCTATCCGGTACTCATGCGTAAGCCATGGAACTGGAAAATGACAGGACTTCTTTCTGTAAACAACATGAGTGAGTTTGTTCTTCTGGTAAAACAGATTATGAACGCGGCAATGCACAAGAACTCAGAAATAAAAGAGCCTTCTGTACTGGCATTGGTTGGACCATCTGGTTCCGGAAAGACGCAGATTGCGAGAGAACTGTGTAAAGACGAGCAGTTTTACAGTCCCAAAACCTATTGTACGAAGCAGTCGGACAAGCATTATTACTTGAGTAAGGAAGAATTTGATAAGCAGGATTTCTTTGAAAAAACCCGCTATGCGGGAATTCAGTATGGCACCAAAAAGGAAGATATTCAGGCAGTACTGGATGAGGGTCTCTATGCGGTTGTTCCGCTGGATATGTGTGGTGCCATTGCTATGAAGCGTCATTTCCCAACAACGATTATTTACATTTCCAAGGATAAGGAAAATTTGATTAGAGATATTATTCAAGAGGATTATAGTGTTGAAGAGAAGACACTTCGTATTTTATCCCTGGATGCAGAACGGCGTAATCGAGAAATCTGCGATTATGTTGTAGACAACAGTAAGCAGGATGGAACCCAAAAAATATTAGAGCTTATCTGTTCAAAATAAGAGAGGATAGGAATCATGACAGAGGAATTAGTAATTGTTATCGACTTTGGCGGACAATATAATCAGCTGGTCGCACGTCGCGTCAGAGAATGTAATGTGTACTGCGAAATATATTCTTACAGAACTCCAATTGAAGAAATTAAAAAAATGAATCCAAAGGGAATCATTTTGACGGGTGGACCAAATAGCTGCTACGAGGAAGGTGCACCAACCTATACATCGGAGCTGTTTAATTTGGGGATTCCAGTGCTTGGCTTATGCTATGGCGCCCAGCTTATGATGCATGTGCTAGGCGGGAAAGTGGAGAAAGCACCGGTTCGCGAATATGGAAAAACAGAGGTTCATTTGGACACGACTTCGCCATTATTTGGGAATGTGTCTCCAACTACCATTTGTTGGATGAGCCATTTTGATTACATTTCCAAAATTGCACCTGGATTTTCGATTATGGGACACACTGCCGACTGTCCGGTTGCAGTTGCTGAAAATCGTGAGAAAAACTTATACGCGATTCAGTATCATCCAGAAGTTCTTCACACACAGGAAGGCAGCAAAATGCTGTATAATTTTGTAAGAGGCGTATGTGGTTGTACAGGCTCGTGGAGAATGGATTCTTTTGTAGAAAATTCTATTAGGGAAATTCGAAAAAAGGTTGGCAATGGAAAGGTTCTTTGTGCTTTATCCGGAGGTGTAGATTCGTCCGTTGCAGCAGTACTTTTATCGAAAGCTATCGGCAATCAGCTTACCTGTGTATTCGTGGATCATGGTCTCCTTAGGAAAGACGAAGGTGACGAAGTAGAAGCTATCTTTGGACCGGAAGGGAACTACGAGCTGAATTTTATCCGTGTAAATGCACAAGAACGTTTCTATGTGAAGCTGGCAGGTGAGACAGATCCGGAAACCAAACGTAAAATTATTGGCGAAGAATTTATTCGTGTATTTGAAGAGGAGGCAAAGAAGATTGGTGAAGTGGATTTCCTGGTACAGGGAACCATCTACCCGGACGTTGTAGAGAGTGGCCTGGGCGGAGAATCCGTAGTAATCAAATCTCACCACAACGTAGGAGGACTTCCGGACGTTGTATCCTTCAAGGAGATTATCGAACCACTGCGAAACCTGTTCAAGGACGAGGTTCGAAAAGCTGGTCTTGAGATGGGAATACCGGAACATCTGGTGTATCGCCAGCCATTTCCCGGACCAGGTCTGGGTGTTCGCATTGTCGGCGATATCACCGCAGATAAGGTTCGTATCGTTCAGGAAGCAGATGCCATCTACCGCGAAGAAATTGAGAAATGTGGCATGGCAAGAAACATCGGTCAGTACTTCGCAGCACTTACAAATATGCGCTCCGTAGGCGTTATGGGCGACGAAAGAACCTATGACTATGCCGTAGCGCTTCGCGCTGTAAATACAGTAGACTTCATGACAGCAGAAACCGCAAACATTCCATTTGAGGTATTGCAGACGGTGATGAGCCGAATTATTAATGAGGTGAAGGGTGTGAATCGCGTGTTCTATGACTTGACGAGTAAACCGCCTGGAACGATTGAGTTTGAATAGTAGCAAGGAGAAAACACAAATGAAATCAAGAATTTTACTTGTTCTTTTATCCGCATTATTCCTCGTGGGATGTGGAAATAATAGCAACCAGAATCTTACGGAGAATTCCATGCAGACAGAATCGGAGACCGGGTCAGAAGTGGATAGCGGTATAGAGACAAGCAAGGATTCTGAAACAGAGACAGCCACAAACTCAGAGACAAACACGAGTTCAGAGTCAACCACAAACTCAGAGGCTGACACGAATTCAGAGTCAGCTACAAACTCAGAGGCTGACAAGAATTCAGAGTCAGCTACAAACTCAGAGGCTGACAAGAATTCAGAATCAACCACAAACTCAGAGGCTGACAAGAATTCGGAGTCAGCCACAAACTCAGAGACAGACACGAATTCAGAGTCAGTTACAAACTCAGAGCAGAATACAAACTCAGAGCAAGTCAAAGATTCAGAAAATTCAAAACAGGAAACAAATACAGGTGTATCCACAGAGCCAACTACGGAAAAGGATACAGAATCAAATACTGGGGCAAATACAGGAAATGATAGTTACTCAGGTATGCGTGATATCACCACAATGGAGCTTGTGCAGGAAATGGGAATCGGTATCAATTTAGGAAATACCTATGAATCCTATGGCGACTGGATTGAGCAATGGGGCGCGGGCGGCTGGCCTTCTGGGACGGTAGAAGCTTATGAAACAGCCTGGGGAAGCCCTGTGATTACGCAGAAGATTATTCAGGGGTATGCGGATGAAGGCTTTGGAGTTTTGCGAATTCCGGTACATTGGATGAACCTGATGTCAGAGGATTACACATTAAGCAAGGAATACATAGAAGCAGTGCGTGAAGTAGTAGATTGGGCTTTAGAGGCAGACTTGTATGTGATTATAAATATCCATCATGATGAGGATGGTTTTTTTGCAAATTTCCCTACTGACAAAGAAAACTGCATGGCGGCATATGTTCGTGTGTGGGAGCAGATTGCAGACGCTTTCCGGAACTATGATGACCATCTGGTATTTGAGGCATTGAATGAAGAAGGTGGCTGGGATAGTGTATGGAATCGCTGGGGCGGCACCACTGGTAAGGCAGAGGCCTATGCTATTTTGAACGACATTAATCAGGCGTTTGTTGATACAGTAAGAGCGTCCGGTGGAAATAACGAAGTAAGACACTTAATGATTTCCGGTTATTTTACAGATGTGGAGCTGACCTGTGATACACTTTTTAAAATGCCGGAGGACCCGGCAAACCATTGTGCAGTTACCGTGCATTATTACACGCCTAGTACTTTTACGATTTTGGAAGAAGATGCAAGCTGGGGAACCTGCCGTACTACATGGGGAACGGACGCGGATTATGCAGAATTAGAAAAACTCATGAATCTTTTGCAGACTACGTTTGTAAAAAAGGACATTCCGGTAATTATCGGCGAGTATGGATGTACAAAGAAGAATAAAGAAGCAGAATCTGTGCGACGCTATATCGCCTCTGTTTGTGAAGCCGCACTTAAGAGGGATATATGCCCAATTCTTTGGGATACTACGAACCTTCATTACAATCGTACAACCTGCAAGATGGTAGATCAGGAATTGAAAAAGCAGTTATGTGAGATTGCTGCAAAATACAAGTAAATTGCATTGGGCGTAGCCTTATCTCTATGCCGGCACAAGGGGATTTGCTACAAATTGGACAAAATATTACAATTTCTTGAAGTGTATTCTTACTGGAAGCTTTCATGTCTTCTGACCGGCGAACACTTGGCTGGGATAGATAGGTGAGGCAGAGACTTCGTTGTACTTTTCAAGTTTCACTAAGTACCTTTGTCAAGTAAATTTGATATTAAATAAGCCATGCGAAAACTCGGCGCAAAACAGCGCCTCAGACAATCGCATGGCTTATTACATTTTACTTGACAAAGGTACTAAGTGAAACTAAGAAAACTCCAAAAAAGCGTCTGCCTCACCTATCTATTCCAGCCAAGTGTCCGACATTCAGAAGACATTGAAATCTAGACAACAGTAAGAATACACTTCTTAGAAATTCAATATTTTGTTCATTGAAGTAGCAAATCCCATTGTGCCGGCATAGAGACAGGGCTACGCCCAAGATAAATATGTATGCAAAAGTAACCTCTTTTGTATGG
>CAYMYV010000015.1:0-18511 GCA_964394775.1 uncultured Lachnobacterium sp.
TTAAAAGAGGAATTGCGCTTGGCTATGGGCTGTACAGAGCCGATTGCCATCGCTTACAGTGCATCTGTGGCACGCAGCTACATGGACAATGAGCCGGCTTCCATTATCATACACCTGAGTGGAAATATTATTAAAAATACAAAGAGTGTTGTAGTTCCTGCAACTGGTGGTATGCATGGAATCCCGGCAGCAGTGATTGCCGGAACCGTGGCAAATAAACCGGAGCTTGTTTTGGAAGTCTTATCAGCTTTAAGCGAAGAGGATATTCCCAGGATGCAAGCGATGATGGAAGGCTGTCCGGTGGAGGTCAAGGAATTAGACACGACTCACATTTTTGAAATTGTGATTGTGATGAAGAACGATGCTGAGGAGGTAAGAGTTCGCCTTCTTGACCGCCACACCAATCTCATCTATGTGGAGAAAAACGGTCAGGTGCTTCTTAGAAATGAGAAAGAGGAAGAGGATGGTGGAATTAAGACAGACCGTTCACTTCTTAATGTAGAGGATATTGTGACCTTTGCGGAGGAAGTAAATCTGGACGACGTAAGAGAACTCTTAGAACGCCAGATTACATGTAATATGGCTATCGCAGAGGAAGGCATCAAAAATGAATATGGTGCCTGTATCGGAAGGATTATTTATAAAGACGGAAAGTGCAGTTTGTCAGAGAAGGCAAGAGCCTATGCGGCAGCAGGCTCAGATGCGAGAATGAATGGCTGCGAGCTTCCGGTATGTATTATTTCCGGTAGTGGTAATCAGGGAATGACAGCTTCGATTCCGGTTATTATCTATGCGAGGGAGTTAGGAAAGAGCCATGACGAGATGCTTCGTGCCGTGTTGGTATCAGACCTTCTGACGACACACTTAAAAACGGGTATCGGCTGCCTGTCAGCCTACTGTGGGGCAATCAGCGCAGGCTGCGGATGTGGTGCAGGAATTGCATTTTTAAATGGTGGCAGATTTAAGGAAATCGCCCATACTATCGTCAACGCATTGGCAGTTCTCTCAGGAACTATCTGTGATGGTGCAAAATCCTCCTGCGCTGCGAAGATTGCGATGGCGGTAGAAAGTGGTATCCTAGGATATGAGATGTACAAGAGTGGCCGTCAGTTCTATGGTGGTGATGGAATTGTATCAAAGGGTGTGGAAAATACCATTGCGAATGTCGGAAGACTTGCTTCTGAAGGAATGAGCGGTACGGATAAAGAGATTATAAAGATTATGTTACAGTAGAGAGTAAGGGGCTGTTGCTTAATGTATTTATTTGATGAAGCATTAGGCAGGCCCTTTTTTGGTTGGAATATAATTTTATCATAAATACTCAAATATCGAGAATAGGAGGTGCAGATAAGTGCCAAGAGAAAAATTTCGTACATTGACAGAGCAGATGTTTTATATACTGCTCTGCCTTAGGAAAGAGTGCTATGGAATGGATATATTGGATAGGGTTCCTGCTATGACAGATGGGCGTGTCCATGTTGGATCGGGGACATTGTATAACCTTTTGGAGCAGTTCTTAGAAGAAGGGATGATCCGCGAAACAAGGGTAGAGGGGCGCAGACGAAGTTATATTTTAACACAAAAAGGACAAGAAATGCTGGATAACGAATATCATCGAATTCATGCACAAGCCCAGGATTACTTGAAATTTATGGGAGAGGAGAATTAAAATTATTTCTTCTTGGCGAGGACAGTAAGAAGTCCCATGCTTAATCCGTAGCCGAGGCTGCAGAAGAGGAACATCAGCCACCACGGCGTGTCCATGAATAGTTCCGGGAATAGATGCAGTTGCCCAAAGATAAGTGCAGATAGAAACTCAATTAGCATGAATCCAACTGTCATGGCGGCACCAAACAGGACACCTCCAACAATAAATATAATAAAGAATAAGCCGGCTAAGGATTCAGCACCGATATCATGGTATAGCTTGCGTTCTTCCTTGGTGAGGCGTTGAAGATGATTCTTCTTTACGGCAATCTGCACGCATTTTTCAAGGTCATCCGGTCTGACTTCCGGTTCCAGTATGTAAGCCGTATAATCCGACGGCTCAGCGGAAGCACTCAGCTTATAATCATGATGCATCGTGTGGAAAAGGCGTTTTCCATTAGCATTAAAGAGGCAGGAGTAAATGTCATCGCAGGTCTTACCTTTTTGGTTTAAGGCAGTACCGCATAGGAACTGAATAGTTAAGTAGTTGCTTTCGTCCACCTCCTCGCTGCAGTGAATACGGTAGGTGACAGCTTTTTCCATGCCCACAAAATAAGTCATATCATACGATTCTTCCAAGTGAATACCACGAAGCGGTCCATATTGTACAAAATCCGGATAGGTGCCGGTGTAGCCGTGCTGCTGCATAAGCTCCTGAATGGAAGTACGGGTGGATTCTAAGATGTCCGCAGGACAGCGGAGACTGACCTTGCTAGGGTAGTCCTTCTGGGATTCCTGTACACGACTGAAAATATCACGCCACATCGGCTCATAAGCCTGCTCACACAGGGCTTGTATTAATTGCTCAGTGCGTGCGTTATGCTTGGAAGTGAAAGGCTTTTCTTTTTCTACAGCGGCAATTTTAGGCAATAATTTTTCATAGCCATATTGTTTTACAAGCGAAGTCAGCTGCGGAAGGGTAGAACATGCCTGCGTTTCCAATAAAGACCAAATGTGTGTAATGCTTGCAATTTCAGCAAGTAGAGGTAAAAGTGCATGTTCCTTCTCATTACATGGCAAGTCCGTAAGGAGGGACTTTTGGTAGATGTTTAGGGCAATATATCCGAGAGGCTGCCAAGGATTCTCAGAAAACAGTTCATCCGTAGCGCAGTAGGCTTCCGTTTCCAAATAAACATCGGTAAAGTTTAATGTCACCTTTGAAGATGGTAAATCATACTCTTCATAGAAGATGATATCACCGGTAATGCTGTAATCATTTTCCCCAACCGTAATATCGTAAAATTCAATACCGATATTGCCGGATTCGGAAATCTGCTGACCGTCCGGAAGGTCCGGGCGGGTTGGAAAGCCTGTAACATTTGAAAGAACCAGAGTACTTCGAAATGCGCAGTTATCGTGTAAATCAAAGCGTAGAGTATGGTCTTTGTTAAGGCCGTAAATATAGTGGGTTTCGACGGCAAGATTCCACAGTGCTGCAGCGGTTTTCTCCGGCAAATGCTTCGTGCCTTCCTCAAAGAGTCGTCTGTTGGTGATTCCGCGGGATTCCTGCTCGTTGTAGCATTGTTCTAGGAATAACAGCAGTTCGGTGTCGTTCTCTTCATCATCAAAATAAGCTGCAATGCCGCCTATCTGATTGCGAATCCATTCTGCGTAATTTTTCTCAATGTGCTTGCGGACTTTCCGATGCTTGCGAGGAGAGGCCTGTAGAAAATTTTCCCCATGGAAAACCTTGGCAAGTGCATACATGCCTGCAAGTGCTTCCATGGTTTCCGTGTGAATTTGCAGAATATCGATTTTTTCTTCTTTCCAATCTATTTTCATAATTGTTCCTTACATAGTTTTTCTTGTGTTTTCCGGTTTATAATTAAGAATGCTTAATGTTCTTCTAACCAGCGCATCGCATTATATGCGTATACCGCGCTGCCAATACTAAGCGCGGCTTCATCCAATTTTGTCTTTGGATGGTGCAGAGGGTACGCATAACCCTCTTCAGGCTTTCCGACGGCGATTGCCAGCATGACAGAAGGCACTTCATGGCTAAAGTACGCAAAGTCCTCGGAACCGGTAGCCTTGGCAGATTTGTTGTCTCCGGAAGGAGAGGCCTTAGCGGCAAGTGCAGCAAGCTCGCCACGGGTAAATGCCATCTGTGGCCCGAGCAGTTCTTTCATATAGGAGGCTGTATCCTTAGATAATGCCTCGTCATTAAGGAGCGTTGGACAGCCGCTTGTAAAGCGAAGCGTAGCTTCTGCGCGAAAAGCAGCCGCAATACTTGTGATAATCTCTTCCATACGCTGTTTGATATGGTTTCGAACCGACTCATCATAAGCACGCATCGTGCCGCCGATAGTAGCTGTATCCGGAATGACATTCGAAGCATTTCCGGCGTGAATAGAGCCGATGGTAAGTGCGGCTTCATCAGACATGGCAAGCTCCCTTGCATGGATTTCCTGAAGGCCTGTAACAATGTGCGCGGCTACTGTGATTGGGTCAATTCCTATCTGCGGCATAGCACCGTGACAGCCCTTTCCCTGAATCTGAATCTCAAAATAGTCGGCAGCAGGCGCACTCACACCACCGTCACAGACAACCACAGAACCTGTCTCAAAAGGCATTCCAACCGTCACATGAATCATCAGTGCTGCGTCAGGAGTCGTATCCCGAAGCACACCGGCTTCAATCATATCACGGGCACCTTCTAAAAGCTCCTCAGCCGGCTGGAAACATAGTACTACCTGGCCTTTTAACTCGTTTTCATGGGCTTTTAGAAGCTGTGCAGCACCAAGAAGCATTGTGGTGTGCATATCGTGCCCACAGGCATGCATACTGCCGTTGGTGGCTGTAAAATCGATATCCGCTTCCTCCTGAATTGGCAGAGCATCCATGTCCGCACGAAGCAGGATGGTGTGATTCTGCGGAGTTGTGTCCCCGTCAGCCTTATGACCAACTGTTGCAATTAGCCCGGCCTTGCCGTAAGCATGCGGTGCATATCCCATCTGCACCAGCTGGTCATGTACATACTGATAAGTGTCTTGTATATCAAATCCAACACCCGGATGGGTGTGAAGGTAACGACGTATTTCAATTAATTGATTTTGTAACGTGGCTGCTTCTTGCATAAAATCCTGTGGATTCATGAAGGTCACTCCTCTTTTT
Source organism: uncultured Lachnobacterium sp. (assembly GCA_964394775.1). GTDB lineage: Bacteria > Bacillota > Clostridia > Lachnospirales > Lachnospiraceae > Roseburia. Next base: position 4,822 of record CAYMYV010000015.1, read on the forward strand.
TGTATTTATGATAATAGGTTAACTTTTTTAGAAAATATTGTCAATATCTGCCGAATAAACGCATTTACTTGATTTTTTATGACATTTTAGGTAGAGTGTAAATAGAAGAAATCTGCTCAGCTATGCTGAGTGTAAAATGATTTCTATGGGGGTCATATTTTGAATCAGGAAAACAATCATTATTATGAACATTTAGCAGAACTTTATCCAACGATTAGTGTTGCTTCTTCTGAGATTATTAACTTGCAGTCAATTTTACATCTGCCAAAAGGAACCGAGCATTTCCTTTCGGATATTCATGGCGAGTATGATGCGTTTTCGCATGTGCTTCGTAATGGCTCCGGAGCAGTGCGTAAGAAAATCGACGACGTATTCGGGCATACATTGGGAGCTGCGGACAAGACATCTCTTGCAACCTTGATTTATTATCCAAGAGAGAAAATGGCGTTAGTGAAGAAACAGGAAAGCGATATAGAGGGCTGGTACAAGACCACGCTGTATCGTTTGATTGAAGTGTGCAAAATTGTATCCTCTAAGTATAGTCGTTCCAAGGTGCGCAAGGCATTACCACCAGATTATGCATATGTTATTGAGGAATTGATTTCAGAGAAACAGGAGGTCTTAAATAAAGAAGCTTATTATGAAGCAATTGTTAATACGATCGTTGAGCTGGGACAGACAGAGAGCTTTATCGTTGCGCTGTCAGAGCTGATTCAGAGACTTGTTATTGACCACCTGCATATTTTAGGTGATATCTATGACCGAGGACCGGCACCACATTTGATTATGGACGAGCTGTGCCATTATCATTCAGTTGACATACAATGGGGCAACCATGATATCGTGTGGATGGGAGCTGCGACAGGGCAGCTTGCCTGTATTGCGGCAGTCATTCGTACCAGTATCCGTTATGGGAATCTGGACCTTTTAGAGGAAGGTTATGGAATTAATATGCTTCCGCTGGCGACTCTTGCTATGAAAATCTATGAAAATGATCCATGTGAACGTTTTGTGCAGAAGGATAATAATAGCAATACAACTAAGATTGAGAATGAGATGGTTCGAAAAATGCACAAGGCAATTGCAATCATCCGTTTTAAGCTGGAGGGGCAGCTGATACACAAATGGCCAGAGTACGGCATGGAGGATCATTGCCGTCTGCACAAGATTAATTATGAAAGAGGCACCGTTGAAATCGATGGTGTGGAATATAAGATGATGGATATGAATCTGCCAACAGTAGATCCGGATAATCCATATGAATTGACTGAGGATGAGATGGAGGTTATGCTGCGTCTACAGTCCTCCTTCCTTCACTGCGAGAAATTGCAGAAGCATGCCAAGTTCCTTTTGAAAAAAGGAAGTATGTATCGTATTTATAATGGCAATCTGCTGTATCATGGTTGTGTTCCAATGGATGCAAACGGCGAGTTTTCAAAGGTAAATGTTTATGGCAGAGAATATAGCGGTAAGGCCTTGTATGACGTGTTGGAGTCTTATGTTCGTAAGGCGTTTTTCTCTAATGATAAAATGGAAAAAGAAAAGGGTATGGACCTAATCTGGTATATCTGGACTGCGCCAAACTCGCCAATTTATGGTCGTCACAAGATGGCAACCTTTGAACGCTATTTTTTAGACGATACAAAGATGCATCATGAAAGCAAGAATCCGTATTATAAGCTGATTGATAAGCCGGAAATAGCAGATAAGATTCTCAAGGAATTTGGTTTGGATGGCGAACGTAATCATATTATTAATGGGCATGTTCCGGTTCGTCGAATTTCCGGGGAAAGCCCAGTCAAGAGTAATGGAAAGGTCATCGTTATTGACGGTGGTTTTTCTAAGACCTACCAGAGCAAAACAGGTATTGCAGGCTATACATTGACATATAACTCTTATGGCCTTACACTTTCTGCTCACGAGCCATTTGTGTCCTCGGAGGAAGCTATAAAGAAGGAAATGGATATCGTATCCAGACAGGAAGCGGTAGAATATACGGATCACCGCGTATTAGTAGGTGACACGGATTACGGTAAGAAAATGCATGTTCGCATTGATGAATTAAAGAAACTGATTCGTCTGTACCAATCCGGAGAATTAGCAGAGCGTGATAATTTCCGTAGGAGAAATGATTTGGGCTAACATGGAATCCTTATGGACTTAAATAACGCTTGGCGGGAGGAAAGAATCGTGATAAACGTAGGTGGATTTTTATTTGAAGATGAGGCAACCGCCGCACAGGCACGTAAGGAAGAAGAGGGCGTGCGTTTTATAAAAGAAAAAAGTGCTCTGAATAACCCTGAGGTTGTGCTCAAGCTATATAAAACAATATTACAACAAAAGCTGTTCGTAACACCGGTTGGGTTACGTTTTTTGATAGAGCTTCAGAGCTTTCTTATGTCATCGGACAGTGTTATTAAGGATGACATACCAGCGATTGATTCCGCGGCTTTTATCAAGCCGGTGATAGCTGATGAGCAGGAATCTAAGAAAAATCAAGAGGCTAAGAAGGCTGTTAACCCTTCTCGGGAGAAATATTACAAAAATGCTTTCCATGTATCATTGTTTTTTGCCATCATATTTGGAATTTCCGTGCTCGGTATGTTTGCTATAGCTGAGATTAGCAGTGATAATGTAACTATTATCAATTACCGAAATAAAATTATTGATGAGTATGAACAGTGGGAACAGGAACTAGAAGGAGAGGAAGACCGTCTAAAGGAATGGGAAGAAAGTCTATCCGAGCGTGAAAAGGCGCTGGAAGAAGCACTGGAAAATACCTTCTCGGGAAATTAGAATATGCATGAAAATGAGTGTATGATGTTCACATTTTTTTCATAAGTTCATAGTAATATATGTGATAAAGGGAATCCTTAGGGTTCCCTTTATAAAATGCAGATTTCCGTATTCAGCAGATTTTGTTGGGTATTATTATACTATAGTGCAGAAAGAAGGGTACAGGATGGAAAAAATTAAGATTTTAGTGGTAGATGATGAATCGCGTATGCGAAAGCTGGTTCGAGATTTCCTAGTCCGCCAGGACTATGAGGTGCTAGAAGCAGGCGATGGCGAAGAAGCCTTAGACATCTTCTACGCAGAAAAGAATATATCCCTTATGATACTTGATGTCATGATGCCACGCATGAACGGCTGGGACGTTGTCCGGGAAATCCGCCAGACCTCAAAGCTCCCAATCATCATGCTTACCGCCAAATCCGACGAACAAGACGAGCTCCTCGGATTCGAGCTTGGTGTGGACGAATACATTTCCAAACCCTTCTCACCTAAGATACTCGTTGCCCGCGTGGAAGCCATCCTCCGACGCGCCAACAAAATCGGCGACGAAGCCCAGATTCGCAGCGTCGGCGGCATCGTTATCGACAAAGCCTCTCACATGGTCACTATTGACGGCGAGAAAATTGATTTAAGCTACAAGGAATTCGAACTGTTAGATTACTTCATGGAAAACGAAGGAATTGCCTTATCCCGCGACAAAATTCTTGACGGCGTATGGAACTACGATTACTTCGGTGACGCAAGAACTATTGACACTCATGTCAAAAAATTACGTGCAAAGATGGGTGAAAAAGGGGAATTTATCAAGACTGTTTGGGGTGTTGGGTATCGATTTGAGAGCGAAGGTGCCTAAAAAGCACCTTCAGAGCAATTGAATAGAGCAAGGTAGAAAAAGGGTCACATGTGCGATGAAAATTTATTTTCATGAGCACATGGGGCTCTTTTTTGATTGTTGGCGCTAGACAACCGCCTGAAAGGGACCTTTCAGGCGACCTTGCTCGTTCCAAACCGATACACTTATATCTCATAGTTTTTATTTTAAATCGAAGGTAAGTGTGATAAGATGATAGTAGTACAAACATGAAGTTATGAAACTAAATTAGTGTTCTTGGAACAAAATCAGAATTCATGGAACTAAATCAGAATTTATGTGAGGGGTGCGGGGTATATATGATAAAAATAGTAAGCTATACCCTATTTTCATGTGTTTAAGAGGATATATCATATGATCTGGGTATACATAAGAAAATCTGTCGAAAATACCCCGGAAAATCAAAAAATCAGGGGTATTTTAACTAAAAAAATTCTATATACCCAAATGCGATTTTTTAGTGTTTGTTTTATGCGCAAGAACCATAATTCAAGCGGGAATTAATAATGTATTCATGCGTGTTGGCGAGGGGGCAGGAAATTATATAGTTGTGTCAGCAAAAGAATTAGAATGGGTGCAGTCTGTAGAATAATAATCTTACAGTGACTAATTATAGTTTTATGGAGAATTAATATGGTAAGAGAAGCCAATACAAATGACTTAAAAGAAATATTAGAATTATATTTGTTTCTACATGAAACAGATATACCAGAAGAATCCGACCATTTAGAGCAGACTTGGGATAAAATAATTACAGATAATGACCATCATCTTATTGTTTGTGAGATAGATGGTAAAATTGTATCCTCGTGTGTTTGTGTCATAATACCGAATTTGACAAGAAATGTAAGGTCATATGCTTTTATAGAAAATGTAGTTACACATAAGGAATACCGTGGTAAAGGTTATGCCACAGAGTGTTTAAACTATGCAAAGAAGATAGCAGAAGAAAATGATTGCTATAAAATGATGTTGCTTACTGGTTCAAAAGAGCCAAAGACATTGGATTTTTATAGAAATGCTGGATATAACAGTTCGGATAAAACAGCGTTTATTCAGTGGATAGAGATATAGAATCAAGGAGATATTTAAAATTATGAAAAAGTATTTATTTCTGTTGTTTATTTCCCTTTGTCTGTTTACGACAGGATGTGGGAATGAATTTGCTAAGCAGGAGTATGATTCTAACGAAAAGATTTCAAAAGTAGAAGATCGTTATGCAAAAGAAAATTCGGTATTTAATCCAATAGATGGTGGATATGTACTTACGGTTTCTAAATTTGATGGACGTGAAACGTTATGGACAGATATAGTAGAAGAAAATCAGGATATTGAAATTGATTTTTCCTTTAGCCTTTCAGAAGGACAAGCAAAAATAGTACATATTGATGCTGATGGCAATGTTACAACAGTTATTGAGTGTTTACCTGAAACTTCTACAGATGGATTTGTTATGAAAACAATCTCACTGAAGAAGGGGGAAAACAGATTGAAAATAGTTGGATATGATTGCAAAGATGTAGATTTAAAGATACTATTTGTAGATAAATAAAAACGAATGACGTTAGAGTGATTTTTAGGAGTAAAGAAAATGACGGAACTGATATTCATTGAAGGTGTATCCGGTGTTGGGAAATCAACAATGGCGCGCTCCTTATCAGCAGAATTGAAGAATTGTGGATATAAGGTAGAAACATATGTAGAATTCGATTATAGAAATCCAATTGATTTCTATTGCACGGCATATTTGTCTTTGGAGGAATATGAGATAATATGCTCAAAGTACCAAGAGCAGCTAGAGCAGATTAGAAGAAATACAATTTTTGCAGGGAACGTAAGACTAATTCGCTATTATGATGGCGATACGCCTTTGTTTGAGGAGCCGTTACTATCGGACTTGATGAAAAAGGAGTTCTGCTATAATCCAGTTGAGTTGGTTTCATTAAATGAATATACAAATGCCTACAAAGAGGTTTGGTCTAACTATTCGTCTGTGTTAGATGATAGATTTGATTTTATTATTTTTGATGGTTCGTTGCTTCATCACCCCATTAATGATATGATGCGAAATTATAATATTACTGGAGAACAGGCAGCTTATCATGTAATACAACTTTTAGATTCCTTGGGAAAATGCCATTATCATATTTATTATTTGAAGACAGAGAACATTGGAGAACAACTAAAAAGAGCACATGTTGACCGTGGACAAAAAGTGCCAACAGAAGAATCAATCAAGTTTTGGGAGGCTCGCTTTAAAAACGATATGCATGTCCTAAGCAATATTAAAGAAGAGTACCAGATTTATGATGTATCAAATGAGGGCTGGGATATGGCGAAGGAGAAAATACTGAGCAATTTATTTAAGATGTATCATTCCTACGTAATGGGAGTAGATGATTCAATCTTAGAACTAAAACGGCAAGGATTTACAATAGAAAACGATGGAGATAATTATATGGTTTCCTTTCCTGCCAGCAAGTCGTGGATTTGGGAAGCGTACATAACAAAGCATCTCCAATTAGGTTATTGGAACGAGTATCTTACAGAGGACAAAGTTGTTTTTCTGTTTCATTTGGAAGACGGCATAAAGAAATATGAAGTGTACGATTTTTCCAATGATGAGGTACTTTCTTTGTGTGAGAAGTTGTGTGAATGTAAGTTTACATCTATTAGGGATATGCTGGTTGGAAACCATTTTTATAATGAGATAATAGGGAAATAAAAGGAAAATGGTAAGAAAATTTTTCATTGGTTTCAAAGGAAAAAACAATAGTTCATGTATGCTTGTGGAGAGACTGACAAAAGACGGATGCTTTCTGACGAATTCTTTTCAAGGGGTAAAGCAGGATATTGAAAAGCTAGAGCAAAAAGCAGATGTTGTGTATATGTTTGGCATTGATAATCAGCTTGTGGATGAAGTAAGAATTGAACAATCTGCAAGAAGAGAAAATGACATTTTGTATTCCACATTAGATTTGAAACAAATATCACGGCGCTTAGATAGTGTGGGAATCAAAAATTACATCGTAGATAATCCTACGAATTATCTGTGTAATGAAGCATATTGGCATGCGTTGAAGAAATTCAGAGGCAAGGTGGTTTTTATACATATTCCATCTATTAGAAATTTTGACGAGGACTTTGCAAAGAAAATAGAAAGGGCAATTGTATGAAAGTAATAGCAATAGCAGCTGTAACTGCTGGTGGAAAAACAACAATTGTAAAAGAATTAGAAAAGGTACTTCCGAAGGCAAAAGCACTTTATTTTGATGACTATACCTTTGAAGGAGAAGTAGAAGATTTCTATAATTGGACAATGCAGGGAGCCGATTATAATGTCTGGAATCTACAGCCTCTGATTGAGGATGTATTATGTATTCAGCAGGGTGGTGAATATGAATACCTTTTGTTGGATTATCCATTTGCGTACTGCCACAAAACGTTTAGCCAGTACATAGATTGTGCGATTTTTATTGACACTCCGTTAGATATAGCAATGGCAAGACGTGTGCTTCGTGATATGCAGGGAGCTAGTGGTGAAGAAATAAGAACAGATATGGAACTGTATTTGAAATATGCACGTGTAGCTTATGTACAAATGTTGAAAGATGTGTTGCCTTCCTCTGACTATGTCATAGATGGAGCTAAGGAATTGGAGGAAAAGGTGGAAGAGATGAAAAGGATTATAATATCTAGGAGAGCGTAATTGCTAGAACGGAATTGGCAAACACAAAGGAGGCAGTTATTATGGAATGTCCTTTTTGTAAAATCATAAATAAACAGGCAGAAGCCCATATCATCTATGAGTCAGAAAATATTATCGCGTTTTTAGATATTGACCCAATTAATGAGGGCCATGTTCTTATTGTCCCTAAGATACATGAAGCATCAATTGATAATATTTCAATAACCATCTTAACGGAAATACTTGAGGTAGCACAGAAAGTTGTTACTGCATTAAAAGAGGTATACCATATAGATGGATATAGTATTATGCAAAATGGTGGAGAATTTTGTGACTTCGGGCATGGACATTTTCATGTGTTTCCGAGATATAAGAATGATGGATTTGGATGGAATTATCCAGAAGGTCCGTTTGAATATTCAGCTAAAGTAGCTGAACAGCTGAAAAACGCTATCCATTAATCCTATTAATGATATGATGCGAAACTATCATATTACTGGCGCGCAGGCGGCTGATTATGTGACACCGCTTTTAAAAGCAAACGTGTAACTTCCAGCTTGCGAAAGTTAAATAATTGAATTAAAGGAGGTGCAATGTGAACATACAAGATTTGATGAAAAAAGAATCCCCTGAAATCCCAGAGAAGATACAAATAGCTTTAGGTAAAAATGAGATAACACCAACATTATTTCATGAAAAGAACGACATATTGAAATTCGAAGAATTACAAAAAGAAGTCGGTTATAAGAAAATGGAAGATGGTAGTTATCTGGTTTCTATGTATTGCCCTATGCCAAATATTACTTCTGAAATGATAGAGTGGTGGTTTTGGTGGCACCCAAAGAAAAATGAAAGATATCAGGTATGGTTTCCTGAAGCACATGTTTCGATTGATTTTTCGAAAAAACAAGCAGATTACTTTGAATGTGACAATCGACCACAATTTCAAAACAATACACAATATCCGGTTGAGAAAATCGGCGGGGTAAAAATGCCATTAAGAATAGATTTTGTTAATCCGGAAGAATTTGGTTTTTCAAAATCTATTATGCAGGAGAATGATATTCCACTGATTGTGTGTGGTCATGTTGGGGTTTTTAATGGTTTGATTTGGCATACGGAAATGGCACATATCTTCAAACAGACAGAAGATGGTTTATTTATGATAAGCAGATTTTGGCTTGGGAAGACTATGAAAAATCCATTGCTACAAAAATTAATTATAACCGATAAAATGGCAAAGGGAATGGCAGAGCATTGCTGTGTCGAGTACAGAAATCTGCTTGAAATTCTTCCGATTTTGTACTGTGAAAACCAGATAAAAGGGGACTAATAGACGTACTAGAAATAATATCTTATATTTTGAATCATAAAGGACACCGTGCTTTGTTTTTTGTATTTGGGTCTGTTCGCCGAATACTTTATATCACAAAGAGGTGTCCTTTTATTATTTAATTATTGAATCTGAATAATAATAAGGTGTGCAGAAACAGGTCTGGTTCCTCCCGCAAGCGGAGTGATGCCAAGTGCAGTTGGATTACCCGCAGGATTTCGCACAGTCAAAATGGAGTTGACAACTGTTGTCGTAACAAGTGCCATACCAACTATCTGGGAAGTGCCTGTCGCGCGGCCTACTACCGTATATTCCAAATCAGCACCATTTATAGTCAATAGTAGCTGTCCCGGTTCGGTTACACTTACCTGGAACAATATCTGATAAGTGCCAATCTCTGCCAAATTGAACGAGCTTGCTCCTGTTCTGGAAATACCAGAGCCACTGTTAGGGCCATCCTGTGGAAAGCTAACATCTGTGCCAGGAGCAACAGTTACAGTGTTATCAGGCGGCATCAATGCATAGAAATCTGCGTAACTTAATACTCCACCGGCAGGACCTTGAGGACCGGTTTCACCAGCAGGACCTTGAGGGCCAGTAGCACCCACCGGACCCTGAGGACCAGTAGCACCCACAGGACCTTGAGGCCCGGTTTCACCAACAGGCCCCTGAGGACCAGTAGGACCAGTAGCACCAACCGGACCTTGAGGACCGGTTTCGCCAACAGGCCCCTGAGGACCAGTAGGACCGGTTTCGCCAACAGGCCCCTGAGGGCCTATCGGACCGGTTTCGCCTACAGGACCCTGCGGACCTATCGGACCTTGTGCACCCACAGGACCCTGAGGACCTGTGGCGCCAGTTTCACCGGCAGGACCCTGAGGACCTACCGGGCCTCGTTCACCGGCTGGACCTTGAAGACCTCTAGGACCGCGTTCTCCCTCCGGACCCTGAGGACCAACCGGGCCTTGAGGACCTACAGGACCTTGTGGTCCCGGAGGGCATGTTGTACAGCAAGAATCTCCCTGATTGTTACAGGAATCATTATTACAACGGTTATTATTGTTATTAAAAAAATTCATTTTATACATCATAATCCTTTCGATAATAGTATCTTCAATTATATCATATGCTTTTATCCATATAGTGACACTCCTCTGTACAATAAGAATTAATGGTTGTAGCGAACTTAGATGCCCATTAGAAAATAATGATTTTTGTAGAAACTATTCCGAATTTGTATATCCCATAGTTTTTTCTTAACTATACGAAAATTCTAAATCATTCTTAAAACCAGTCAAATGATATGAAGCAAAACATAAGGGATAATCCCTATTTCGTTGAAATCAGGGATTGATTAATAAGATAAGATTATATAAAAAAGAAATGTGCAATATCAAGGAATCAGTCAATTGTGCTGTGGATGAATGTATTCAGGAAGGCATATTGATGGAATTTCTTGAGAAGCATCGAGGTGAAGTTATTGCAAATGTATTGACAAAGCACTGACAAAAGCTATATGTTCTTTGGGGATTTTGTGTGAAGCATAAAGAATGTGATAATAACACAATTTTATGAATTGCGTGTAGCTCTATAGAGTGCTAAAATTAAAAAAGAAGGCAGTTGAACATGCAATTTATATGAACAAAGGAGAAAAACGGTATGAGTATTTTTAAGGAAAATAGAAATGGTATTGTAATTTGTCTATTCGAGGTTTTTGTGGGGATTTTGTTGCTGGTGAATCCGGTTGGATTTACATCCGGCATTATTATTGGCGGTGGCATCCTATTGAGTGTATTCGGCTTGTTTAGTATTTTTAAATACTTTGGAACTAATATTCAAGAGGCTGCCTTTAGTCAGAATCTGGCAAAAGGATTAGTTGCACTGATTGGAGGTCTATTCTGTATTTTTCAATCAGAGTGGTTTGCAATTGCATTTCCAGTGCTGACTATTTTATATGGGGTGTTTATGGTGCTTTCCGGAATTGGTAAAGTACAGTGGGCCTTCGATTTACTCCGTTTAAGGAGAAAGTGGATTTTACCAGCAATTAGTGCTGTATTATCGCTGGCTTTTGGGTTTGTAATTCTTCAAAGCCCATTTGAAACTACTAAAATACTGTGGATGTTTACAGGTATAACAATGATTGTTGAATCAATTTTTGATGTGGTTTCATTAGTATATGTAGGCAAAAATGGATTTAAACGAACCAACGTGGAAGATGTTCCGATGATAGAAGAACAGTAAAAGAGGAAGAGTATGCTTTACCTATCCCATTTTGAATTTCCGGATGTGTTAAAAGAAGAATTGTTTATTAATGGTATCAAAAGAACCTGCTACGATACCTTTTATCCGTTTCAGGTGGTGTCCAGGCATGGGCTATGCATGCTGGATTTTGCACCGGTTACCATTCTCTATGGGGGGAATGGCTCAGGGAAAACAACAGCACTGAATATCATTGCAGAGAAACTGGAATTGGAAAGAGATACACTTTACAATCGCTCTAATTTTTTTGAAGACTATACTGGTATGTGTAAATATGAAACACGTCAGCATATTCCGGAACACAGTCGTATTATTACAAGTGACGATGTATTTGATTTTATGTTAAATCTTCGTTGTATTAATGAAGGAATTGACCGAACAAGAGAAGAGCTGTTGGTTGAATATAAAATAGCAAGAGAATCTAATTTTAAAATGACTTCTCTAGAGGATTACGAGCAGCTGAAGAAGGTTAATATGGCACGTACGAAGACCAAATCCAAGTATGTTCGTGCCAATCTTGCAGATAACGTGCGGGAGCATTCCAACGGTGAGAGTGCCTTTATGTATTTTTCTGAGAAAATACGAGAAAATGGATTATATCTTTTGGATGAACCAGAGAATAGTCTGTCACCAGAGCGTCAGCAGGAATTGCTTAGATTCTTAGAGGATTCTGCGCGATTCTTTGGATGTCAGTTTATTATTGCTACACATTCGCCATTTTTGTTGTCGATGAAAGGGGCGAAAATCTATGACCTAGATGAAGACTCGGTAGATGTCAAACGGTGGACGGAATTGGAAAATGTGAGAGCATATTATGCCTTTTTCAAAAAATACGAAGGTGAATTTATGTAAGCAGATAGATAGTTCCTTTTGGTAAAACATGTGTTTTGTGAGGCAAATCATGATTTGCGTTCGTTAGAAGAATAAAATTGAAAACCCTTCCCTGATATCAAGTTGATATAAGAGGAAGGGCTTTTTGTATTTCAGGAATTAACCAAGAATTCGTTTCAGGTCATCTTCAGGAGTGCTGATTGGAGCAATATTGTATTGTTCCACAAGATACTGCAATACATTTTGGGAAACAAAAGCAGGAAGCGATGGACCTAGAAGTATATTTTTAATACCGAGGTGTAATAATGTCAGTAACACGCATACGGCTTTTTGTTCGTACCATGAGAGCACCATGGAAAGTGGCAGGTCATTTACGCCGCATTCGAATGCTTCTGCTAGCGCGATGGCTACTTTGATTGCACTATAAGCATCATTACATTGTCCCATATCCATGATGCGAGGAAGTCCGCCGATTGTTCCCAAATCCAAGTCGTTGAAACGATATTTTCCGCAGGCAAGTGTTAGGATAACACTGTTGTCAGGCGTTTGCTTTACAAACTCAGTATAGTAATTACGTCCTGTTTTGGCACCATCACAGCCACCTACAAGGAAGAAGTGCTGGATACTTCCGTTTTTTACGGCTTCAATTACGGTATCTGCTACGGAGAGCACGGTATTGTGAGCAAATCCGGTCATAACCTTCGTTCCGCCATTGATACCGGTGAATTCCATATCAGTAGCATATCCGCCTAATTCGAGGGATTTTTCAATCACACATGAAAAGTCTTTGTTTTCTCCAACATGTACGATTTCCGGATAAGAAACTACCTCGGTAGTAAATACACGGTCTGCGTAAGAGGCTTTTGGTGGCATCAGGCAGTTTGTAGTAAAAAGAATAGGTGCCGGAATGTCGGCAAATTCCTTCTGCTGGTTCTGCCATGCAGTACCAAAGTTGCCTTTTAGGTGTGTGTATTTTTTAAGCTCCGGATATGCATGTGCCGGAAGCATTTCGCCATGGGTATAGATGTTAATGCCTTTATTCTTTGTCTGCTCAAGGAGCTGCTTTAGGTCATACAAATCATGACCTGTGATAACGATAAAAGGACCTTTTTCTACAGTGAGTGTAACCTCTGTAGGGGTTGGATTACCGTAGGCTTCGGTGTTGGCTTTATCCAACAGCTCCATACATTTGAGATTGATTTCACCGACCTCTAGAACGATAGGGAGAAGCTCGTCCATTCCCCAATCACTTCCGATCGCATATAGTGCTTTGTAGAAGAATTGGTTTACTTCATGATTGGTATATCCAAGAACTGCGGCATGGTAAGCGTATGCAGCAACACCTCGAATGCCAAATAAAATGAGAGACTTAAGCGAACGAATATCCTCATCGGCGGTCCACAAGTGATTCATATCATAATTGTCGTTTCTTCCGCAGGAGGAAGCGCAGCTGTAACAATTTGGTATAAGCTTTTGCTTTTCCAGCTCCACGCGGGCAATAAGCTCGTGAAGCGTCCGGTTGTTAAAGCTAACGTTTGTAACAGTTGTAAAAAGTCCCTCTAATACAATTCGGTCCGTAGATTCAGATATAAGATATTCATTTCCTTCTGTGGCGCGTGCAAGTCCTATTAACGCCCCGGTGAGTTCATCTTGAAGTATGGCAGTGTCCGCCTGCTTTCCGCAGACGCCTGCAGACTTTGTACAAGCCTGACAGCCTGCTGTTTGTTCACATTGGAAACAAAACATCTGGTTGTTCATTTTTTGTTAATCCTCCTAAAACTAATCTAAGATTCTACCATCAGTAGAAATGGTTACGACTGTCCATGGAATGAATTTGCCGCTTGCCTGCAATGCACGTTTTACAGCATTTTCAATGCCTCCACAGCAAGGAACCTCCATACGAACAACAGTA
>CAYMYV010000016.1:0-3737 GCA_964394775.1 uncultured Lachnobacterium sp.
AAAGGATGATTTCCTTGCGAATGTCAGCCATGAGATTCGAACACCAATTAATACGATTTGCGGTATTAGTGAGATTATGATAAAAAATGGTGTTCCGGCAGAGATGAAGGAGGATGTACTGAATATTCAATCAGCCGGACGTAATCTGATGCTGGTGGTAGGTGACATTCTGGATTATTCTGAATTGCAGGAAGGGGATTTTGAGCTTGTAGAAGAGAATTATTATATCAGTTCTACGATTTATGATGTCATCAATATGACGATGGCGAAGAAGAGCGAGAAGAATCTGGAACTGATTGTAGATTGTGATGCGACAATTCCAAGTGTTTTGATTGGTGATGAGCAAAAAATTCGTCGTATCATTATGAATCTTGTAAATAACGCAATAGAATTTACAAATGAAGGCTGTGTAAGTATTGAATTTGGATATCGTAAGGAAGCATACGGTGTCAATCTGATTTTTACAGTACGAGATACCGGTATCGGCATGTCAAAGGAAAGTGTAGATAAGCTTTTCCAGAAATTTTCACAGGCCGATATGGGAAGAACGAGAAAAAAAGGTGGTGTGGGCCTTGGTCTTGCCATTGCTCAGGCACTTGTAAATAAAATGGGCGGTTTTATCACTGTAAAGAGTGAATTAGGAAAGGGCAGTGAATTCCGTTTTGTTATTCCACAGAAGGTTTACGATGCGAAGCCTCTTGCAGTGATACCGAATGCTGCAGATATCAATGCAGCAATCTATATTAATATGGAACAATTCGCACATCCATCTATCCGTGATGAATATAGTGTGAATATTAGACATATTGTAGAACAGTCAGGTTCAAAATGTCGTGTGTTCCGCAATTTATTAGAGCTGAAGCGTTGGGTAAAACGGGAAAACTACAACCAGATATTTATTAGCCATGCAGAATATCAAGAGGATCCGGTTTTTTTCGACAATTTATCTATGCAGACTAAGGTTAATATGATTTTGGATCATTACAATGACATGCAGATTCAGAACAGATTGATTACAAAAATCTATAAACCATTCTCTATTTTGTCGATTGTCACTGCAATTAAGAATCAGTTGCTGGAAGAAAAGGCGGCTCCGGTTGTAAACGAAAATCATCAGCTGTATGCACCTGAAGCCAAAATTTTGGTTATTGATGATAATCGTATGAATATTCGAGTAGTAGAGGGACTTTTAAGAGAATATGGTGTTCAGGTTTCCTATGCATTGAGTGGGAAGGAAGGTATCCAGATATTAGAGTCCAAGGATTATGATTTGGTATTCTTAGACCATATGATGCCGGAAATGGACGGTGTAGAGACCTTACATTATATCCGACGTAAACAGAATCCTTATTATAAAGAGGTTCCAATTGTTGCGTTGACTGCGAATGCCATTGCAGGTACACGTGAAATGCTGATCAAAGAAGGCTTTGATGACTTTATTCCAAAACCGGTGGAAAGCTCAGTTCTTCAACGTGCGTTGAAGCGTCATATTCCACCTGCAAAGCAAAAAACGATGGATGCATATAGAGATATCCTTGAGAAAGAGACAGCAGAGAAAGCTACAGTGCCTACAAAGACATTAGATACTTCATCAAATGCAGCTCCTTCAAATTCGAAAGCAACAAAATCGACAGATACACTTGTGATTGGAGATTTGGATGTTTCCAAGGGCATTATGTACTGTGGTAATCAGAAGAATTATATAGAGATTCTGAAGAGCCACAGGAATGGTGCAAAGGAGAATATGGACCAGATTCAGGGCATGTTTGAAGCAGAGGATTGGAAGAATTATACGATTGTAGTTCATGGAATCAAGAGTTCCATGATGAGTATTGGCGCAGTACAGCTGTCAGAGATGGCAAAAGCTCTTGAAATGGCTGGCAAAGGGGAAAGATTTGATTACATTCGTGCAGAACACAATGCGATGATGGAAGAGTATTGCCGTGTCTGGGATGTTTTAAAAAAATGTCCACTATTAGGCACAGAGGAAGCAGAAGAAGCAATATCAGAGAAACCGGAGATTGAAGAAGAAGCCTTCCAAAATAAGCTGGTGGAGATGGAAAATGCCATGTATGAGTTAGACGGCATAAAAATGCAACAGCTTTTAGAACAGCTTGGCGAATATTCCTATGGTGGAAAGGATTTGCAGAAGGAATTGCAGCCGGTTTGTAAAAAGGTAGAGATGTCAGATTTGATGTCTGCCTATGATACAATCCTAAAACTCAAAAGTAAGATTAAGAAGGCTTAAGGGGAAAAGGTATGTTAAAAAAATTATTACAAAAGATTTTTGACAACGAGATGGATATCAGGGAGCGTTTGTTCCGCATTATTTTGATTGTAGGAACTACAGCTGTCACCTTAGCTATTTTCCAGGGATTTACATTAGTGAATGCTGATAATTTGTTGTGGGTTTATGTTAGTATGTTTGCAGCATTTATTATAGCCTTCATTGCAACCTTCCGATTTCGAGAGACGAAATTTGCTTCCGTTTTAATTGGTGTAGTTATCATTTTCGTTGCATTGCCTTGTATTTTCTTTAAGGGCGGCGGAATTAATAGTGGAGCAGCACTTTGGATGACAATGGGATTGTTTTATACATTCTTAATGTTCCGAGGAAAGCTAAGAATCTTTTTCTTAATTTCAACAATTATTTTGGATACAGGTTGCTATGTTTATGCATATTATAACCCGGAGGCTGTGGATGAGCTTGCAACAAGATTTGAGATTCATTTTGATTCTTTATTTGCGGTAATTGTCCTGGGAATAACCATTGGTATAATTCTGGAATTTCAGATTAAGATTTTTGAACAAGAGAGAAGAGTGACCTTAGAGCAGAAGGAAAAGCTGGAGGTATTGAGTAAGTCAAAGGATACCTTCTTTGCCAGCATGAGTCACGAGATTCGTACTCCAATCAATTCTATCGTGGGCTTAAACGAACTGATTCTTCGAGAAAATCCATCACCAGAGGTACAAAGCTATGCAAAAAACATTCAGAATGCGAGTAAAATGCTTCTATCCCTGGTAAATGATATCTTGGATTTGTCTCAGCTGGAAATCCAGAAAATGCAGCTGGTGGAGGGGGAATATTCTACCTATGACATGTTCCACGAGGTTGTGGATGTTATGAGAGTCCGTATGGAAGAGAAGAAGCTGTCTTTTTTGGTAGATGTTGAAAGCAATCTTCCGGCAAAGCTGCAGGGCGATCAGAGACGAATTAAGCAGATTATCTTAAATGTGTTGAGTAATGCTGCGAAATACACAAACGAAGGCTCTGTAACCTTGAGCGCAGGACATGAGGTTTTGAGCGATGGAAGAGTGAATCTGATTATATCCGTGGCAGATACGGGAATTGGTATCCGCAAAGAGGATATGGACAGCTTGTTTGATGCATTTATGCGTTTTGATGCAGATAAAAACAGCAAGATAGAAGGTACTGGATTGGGATTATCAATTACCAAGCATCTGTTGAATCTTATGGGAGGAACTATAACGGTAGATAGTATTTATACACAAGGCTCCATGTTTACCGTATCTATTCCACAGGCTGTCATTGATGATGAACCAATGGGTGAGTTTTTATCCGTTACAAAGAATAACAATGCCGGAGTTTATTATAGTAAGACATTTGAGGCTCCGGAGGCCAGAGTACTTATTGTTGATGATGATGATTTGAACCTGATTATCGCAACAAAGCTCCTTCAGGATACGAAAATGTCTATAGATACTGCAAGCAGTGC
>CAYMYV010000016.1:3747-18016 GCA_964394775.1 uncultured Lachnobacterium sp.
CTTACGTA
This sequence comes from uncultured Lachnobacterium sp., assembly GCA_964394775.1. Taxonomy (GTDB): domain Bacteria; phylum Bacillota; class Clostridia; order Lachnospirales; family Lachnospiraceae; genus Roseburia. The sequence goes on from CAYMYV010000016.1 coordinate 3,756, forward strand.
AGACCAAAAAGCGTTATTATAATCTCATTTTCATGGATTATATGATGCCGGATATGGACGGCGGTGAAGTATTCAAAGAAATTCGAAAACAGGAAAATGGTTTGTGTAAGGATACACCGATTGTATTGTTATCTGCCAACATCTATGCTGATAAGCAGATAGAGTATATGAATATGGGCTTTGATGGTTTTATTGAAAAGCCGATTGAGGCGAGCAGATTAGAAGAAGAAGCTTTACGATTTATTCCGGATGAATTAATTGAATATCGGAGAGATTCCGGGAAGAATAACAGTCGTATGGAGGGCTTTGTTTCTCGTCTGCTGACAAAGAAGCGTAAGAAAATCTACATAACCTCAGATAGTGTATGTGACCTTCCGGAGGATTTGCTGGAAAAATTCGACATTAAGCTCATTGACTTATATGTAAAGACGGAGCATGGTCGTTTCCGTGATGCAAAGGAAATTGATGTAGATAATATGTCCTTGTATTTATCCGATAAGGAGAGCCAGGCGGTATCGCTTTCTGCAACAGTAGAAGAATACGAACAGTTTTTTGCTGAGGTGTTAATTGAGGCGGACGAGGTAATTTACTTTGCTTTGGCAAAGGGTGCCGGAAAATGTTATGGAAATGCGCTGGAAGCTGCAAAAGGCTTCTCTCATGTACATGTTTATGATACAGGAAGTGTTTCCTGCGGAGAGGGACTTTTGGTTCTTATGGCTGCGAAGATGGCACAAGAGGGTGCGAATGTAGAACAGATTTGTGAAGCGGCGGAGCATTGGAAGAGTAAAATCAATGCATCGTATATCGTACCAAGGACGGACATTCTGTATCAGAAGGGCTATACCAATAAGGTAGTAGCTTGGATTTGTGATAAATTTGATTTGCATCCGATATTAGCACCAAGAAACAGCGTGATAGGTATGAAAGGAATCCGAGTTGGTAAGCTGGAAGTGGTGTGGAGAAAATATATTCGCAATCATTTGAAGAATAAGTCTAAGATTGATGACAATGTGATTTTTATTACATATGCCGGACTTACTGCGCGTCAGCAGGAAATTATACTGGATGAAGTACAGGAATGTATGAGGTTTAAGAGGATTATTTTTGCATCGGCATCGGCTTCTACGGTATGTAATGCGGGTTTAGGCTCTATCGGTATTGGCGTATTCCGTAAATAAAAAGAGAGGTTTATATGGAAAAAATTTTTGAGATTTTAAAAGCAATTTTATTCGGTATCGTTGAAGGTATTACAGAATGGCTTCCTATCAGTAGTACCGGACACATGATTTTATTAAATGAGTTTGTACAATTAGATGTCAGCGAAGAATTCTGGGATATGTTCTTAGTAGTGATTCAGTTAGGAGCGATTCTGGCGGTAGTGGTATTGTTCTGGAATATTATCTGGCCATTCGGATTATCCAAAAATGTCCATGAATTTTTCTCCGATAATGGAAAAAAAGGATTTTGGAATCAGAAATATTGGATGGTTGGACCAGTCGCAGTAAAGCTGGAGATTATCCTTACCTGGATTAAGATTGTGATTGCGTGTCTTCCGGCAATTGTGTTTGTCTTACTGGATTTGGATGATATCTGCGATAAGTATTTTTATAATGCTGTGGGAGTGTCCATTGCGCTGATTGTATTTGGTATTGCATTTATTATTATCGAAAACCGTAATACAGGAAAAACGTCCAAGGTGAATGAGCTTGTAAATATTACATGGCAGATGGCTGCACTGATTGGTGTTTTCCAGCTCCTTGCAGCGGCATTCCCGGGAACATCCCGTTCCGGAGCTACAATTATTGGTGCGCTTTTAATCGGTGTATCAAGAAAAGCGGCAAGTGAATTTACATTTATCCTTGCAATTCCGGTTATGCTTGGTGCCTCACTTTTAGAGATTATGGATTTTGGCTTTTCACTTACAAGTTCAGAGTGGATGATTCTTCTGGTAGGTATGATAAGTGCGTTTGTGGTATCTGTTATTGTAATTAAATTCTTACTCAGTTATATTCGTAAGCATGATTTTAAAGTGTTCGGCTGGTATCGTATTGTACTTGGTGCACTTGTGCTGTTGTGCGGTGTAGTGGGAATTATCTAGAGGGTGCTATGTTAAAATTGTATTATGCGAGCACAGCTGTTTTTGAAAAAGAGGGTGTGTTTGAGCATTTCATGGAAAAGGTAAACGAGCAGCGGAGAAGGAAAGTTCTCCGCTGTAAGAATGAAGAGGACAAGCAATGCTCCTTATTGGTGGGAGTGTTACTTCGCTATGCGTTGGAACAGTCAGGGTACGACTATGAGAAATTAGACTTTTTCGTTACTCCAGAGGGAAAACCAATGCAAAATGACGTGCCAGAGCTGTTTTTTAGCTTGAGTCATTCCGGAAACTATGCAGTGTGCATTATCTCCGATAGGGAGGTAGGTGTTGATTTGGAATGGAAAAATAGAAAGCAGCTGGAACCCGGACGAGAAGAAGGTTTGGGTGCAATTGCTAAGAAGGTTTTTTCCTTCCAAGAATATGAGGAATACATAAGTGCCTCCGAAGAAGCCAAAAAAGAGATGTTTTTAAAATATTGGACAAGAAAAGAAGCCATGGGTAAAGCTTTGGGAAAAGGGCTTGCTATGGATTTTTCCAAAATCAATGGTTTGGATGAAAATTTTCTGTCCTTTTGGTTGAAAGAGGAGTATTATGTGAGTATATATGGAGAGACAGGCTTGGATAGGAAGGAATTAGAAATATGTATGATGAATTGACAGCGAAGGATATTCAAAAAATGGAAGAGGAAATAGAATACCGTAAGCTGGTTGTTCGCAAAGAGGCCTTAGAGGATGTGAAAGAAGCTCGTGCACATGGAGATTTGAGTGAGAATTTTGAGTATAAGGCTGCTAAGAAATTTAAGAATGAGAATGAAGGTCGTATTCGTTATTTGGAGAAAATGATTCGCACTGCCAAGATTATTTCGGAGGATTCGGCAGAGGACGAGGTAGGTATGAATAATACGGTGGAATTATTTTTTGAAGAAGATAATGAGACTGAAATTTATAAAATTGTTACGACAGTAAGAAGCAATTCTCTTAAGAACCTGGTGAGCAAGGAATCGCCTCTTGGAATGGCAATTTTCGGTCGCAAGGTGGGCGAACGCTGTGAAGTTAAGGTGAATGATAATTATTCTTATTTTGTACAGATAAAAAAGATTGAAAATACAGTAGATGATGGTAGTGACGAATTACGAAAGTTTTAAGCCGCCAAATCGTCTGGAAGGCGAGGAAAGAAGTATGAAAGTATCCCAGATGCTAAAAGAGGACAAGGTAACGATATCCTGTGAGTTGTTTCCACCGAAACAAGGCTCTATGCTGGAAAATTACAAGGGAATTGTAGCTGAAATGGCGAAGCTCAAGCCGGCATACATAAGCTGTACCTATGGAGCTACGGGTGGAACCTCTGACTATACAGTCGAAATTGCAGATACCATTAACGCACATGGAATTCCTGCAATCGCGCACTTGACATGTGCCTCCTCCACCAAAGAGAAGGTGGATTCTGTAATTGCTCAGTTACAAGAGAGACACATTGAGAATATTTTGGCTTTGCGAGGCGATATTCCGGAGCATGTGGATTTTCCACTGCCAAACCAGTATCATCATGCGATTGAACTGATTCAGCAGATAAAAGCATCCGGAGATTTTTGTATCGGAGGTGCATGCTATCCGGAAGGACATCCGGAGTCTGCAACGATGGAAGAGGACCTTTTTTATTTGAAGGAGAAGGTGGATGCAGGCTGTGAGTACCTGACAACACAGATGTTTTTTGACAATAATATCTATTATAGTTTTATGTATAAGGCTTTGAGAAAAGGCATTGATGTACCGGTGGTGCCGGGAATCATGCCGGTTACCAATGCAAGTCAGGTGAAGAGAATTATTTCCCTGTCCGGTAATTTGGTGCCTACAAAGTTTACCAATATTGTAGATCGCTTTGGAGATAATCCGGAAGCCATGAAGCAGGCTGGAATCGCATATGCAACGGAACAAATTATTGATTTGATTGCCAATGGTGTGAACCATATTCATATTTATTCTATGAATAAGCCGGATGTTGCCGGTGCAATTATGAATAATTTGTCCCATATTTATGTGAGGGAATAGCCTTTTGGCACAAAATGTGGTATAATCAACCTTATGGAGATAACATATGGCTAGAAAAAGTTTGACGGGACAACTAAATATGTTTGATTTATTAAAGGGACTTGATGATGCTCCGATGGGTGAGGTCGAGATGGTGTCTTTGATGCCATGGGAAGAACCAGAACCAGCTCCGGTGGAAGAGCCGGTGCCAGAGCCGGTAGAAGAGCCAGCTCCGGTGGAAGAGCCGGTGCCAGAGCCGGTAGAAGAGCCAGCTCCGGTGGAAGAGCCGGTGTCAGAGCCGGTAGAAGAGCCAGCTCTAGAAGAAGAGCCAGCTCCGGTAGTGAAAAAAACGAGGAAACCCAGAACGAAGAAGGTCTCAAAAGAGGTTGAAGAAGCTCCACCGAAGCCACCGATTCCGATATTTGCCACACAGGCTGATATTTCAAAGGATCGTCCTGTGATGTGCCGCAAATATGAGATAGACGGAAAACAGCTTGAGATTGCGTATATCAATTATAATAAGGTTCAGATTACAAGAGAGGGTCAGGAACCAGAGCTTTATGTGTTTGAATCGTCAAAGGAAGCGGTAGACTATTATGTGCAGAAAATGCAGGAATTAGAACCTGAAGAGTAAAGGAGAAGAGCAGTATATGAAAAAAACGGAAGAATTAGTAAAGCAGTTGACAGAGATGACCAAGGATACGAAGGCAGGTAAAATACATTGGGATCTCGAATGTCAGACGACGGAATATAATGATGCAGAACACAAGCCACAGGTGGAAGAGGATGGTCTCTTCTGGACAGTTGATGAGTGTTATGTATCCTATCATTGCGAATACAAGGGAAAAGAATTCCTGATGATTTCATATGAGATGATTCATACAGCCGCAGATAAAGTAAAAACTACCAACTTGGTATTTTTGCCACCTCTGGGGGTACGTTATTTTGACATTCATACATTACTTCCATATTCCATTGAAGCCTCTCAGGTGCTTACTTATCAAATTCATGCATTATGGACAATGCTTTTGGATATGTATAAGGCAAATCCGGATAGTGTAGCCTTGAATGTGAGCGAACGAGTATTAATAATCGAAGATTAGTGATTAGGGCTGTTGTAACTATGCAACAGCCCTATTGCGCTATGCTTGTGGTATAACGAACAGCAAATGCAGTCAACATCATAAAATCAGAATGAATAGGAACACATATATGAAAGAACATGAATGTAAAGAAGTAAAAGGCTATGCAGTAATTACAGGTGCAAGTGCAGGAATCGGCACCTGCTTTGCAGAGAATCTGGCAAAAGGAGGCTATTCCCTGGTGCTTGTTGCAAGGCGCCGCGAACGTTTGGAAGCCTTGGCTAAGACGTTAAGGGAAAAATATGATACAGACAGTAAAATTGTGATTTGTGATGTATCTAAGCTGGATGAATGTGAAGGATTGGTCAAAGAGATAGAGAACCTTCCTGTAGAAATATTTATTAACAACGCAGGCTTTGGAGATTGTAACCACTTTTTACAGGGGGACCTTGAAAAAGAGCTTCAGATGGTGGATGTAAATATTAAGGCAGTTCATCTGCTGATGAAACGGATGCTGGAGCGTATGCAAAAAATAAATCATGGTTATATTTTAAACGTGGCATCTTCTGCAGGCCTACTTCCGGCCGGAGCATATATGGCGACCTATTATGCAACAAAGGCATATGTTACCAGCATTACACAGGCGGTAGCGCGGGAATTGAAGGAAGCAAAATCCAATGTATACGTGGGGTGCCTGTGTCCGGGGCCGGTAGATACGGAATTTAATCAAGTGGCAAGTGTGGAATTTGCATTAAAGGGAATCAGTGCGCAGTATTGTGCGGAATATGGATTAAAGGGAATGTTCCGAAGGAAAACAGTGATTATACCTACCTTCCGGATGAAGCTGCTATTAACACTTGGAAAGTTTATTCCCAGAAAAATGTACGTTGCAATTACAGCAATGCAGCAAAAAAGAAAGTTATACAGAGGCTAATATGATATTTTTAAATTGTGATTATACAGAAGGTGCTCATCCGAGAATTTTAGAACGCTTGTATGAGACAAATATGGAGCAGACCATTGGGTATGGAATGGATGACCATTGCAAAAGAGCGGCCGCGCTTATTCAAAAGGAGTGCAAAAATGCACAGGTGGATGTGCATTTTCTGGTAGGCGGCACCCAGACCAATGTAACGGTTATTGATGCGGCGCTAAAGCCATATCAGGGAGTCATCTGCGCCCAGACTGGTCATATCAATGTGCATGAAACCGGCGCAGTAGAAGCCAGTGGACACAAATGTATTACCGTTTCCTCTGAGGACGGCAAAATCTATGAACCACAGGTTCGCAAAATCTTAGCAGACCATTTTGAAAATGGTGGAGACGAGCATATGGTACAGCCGAAGATGGTATATATATCCAATCCGACAGAGCTTGGAACGATTTACAGTAAGGCAGAATTAACTGCCTTGTATGCGTTGTGCAGGGAATTCGGTGTATATTTGTTTCTGGATGGTGCGCGTCTTGGATATGGACTTATGAGTAGTGCAAACGATTTGACCATCGCAGACATCGCTGCCAATACAGATGTGTTTTACATTGGTGGAACTAAGGTGGGAGCATTGTTTGGAGAAGCGGTTGTTATTACAAATCCGGAGCTTAAAGCGGATTTTCGTTATAATATCAAGCAGCATGGCGGTATGCTTGCAAAGGGACGTCTGCTTGGAATCCAGTTTGAAGCATTATTTGAAGACGGACTCTATTATGAGATTTCGGAGCATGCAATGCAGATGGCAGAGAGGATTCGTGATAAAATCATTGCACTTGGTATAGAATTTTATGTAGATTCTCCAACGAATCAGATATTTGTGGTATTGCCGGATGCGGCGATAGAAGCGCTTGCTGTAGATTATAAGCTGGAGAATATGGGCAGGGTGGATGATACACATACAGCAGTGCGCATCTGCACCTCATGGGCGACGAAGGAAGAAAACGTAACTGCATTTTTGACAGATTTGGAAAGGATTCTTGCATGAAAAAGATATTGTTTATTGCAACCGGTGGAACAATTGCTTCCAAAAAATCAGAGAACGGATTGAAACCGCAGATTTCACCAGATGAATTGCTGTCATTCATTCCGAGCCTGGAGCAGATATGTGCGGTTGATACGATTCAGTTGTTAAGCTTGGATAGCTCGAATATGGAACCACGCCATTGGATTATGATGGTTGAATGCATGAAAGAGCATTATGACGAGTATGATGGCTTTGTGCTAGCCCATGGAACGGACACCATGGCATATACAGCTGCCGGACTTTCTTATATGATTCAAAACTCTAAGAAACCAATTGTCATCACCGGTTCACAAAAACCAATTGATATGGATATCACAGATGCGAAGACCAATCTGTTAGACAGCTTTACCTACGCTTCGGATGACAAATCTCAGGGGGTTTCTATTGTGTTTGACGGAAAGGTAATTGCAGGAACCCGCGCAAAAAAGGTGCGTTCTAAGAGCTATAATGCATTTTCCAGCATTGATTTTCCATCTCTTGCAGTGATTCAGGATGGACAAATTATGCGGTATATTCCGATGATACCATATGAGGATGAGGTTAAATTCTATACAAAAATGAACCAGAATGTATTTTTACTTAAGCTGATTCCGGGAATTTCCACAGATATGCTGACCTATATTTTTTCTCATTATGATGCCATCATTGTGGAAAGCTTTGGTGTGGGTGGAATTCCAAAATCAATTCAGGCAACCTTCTACAACCTTTGCAGTCAGTATCCGGAAAAGACCATCGTGATGGCTACTCAGGTGGCGCATGAAGGCAGCGATATGACGGTTTATGAGGTGGGAAATGAGATGAAGACCATGTGCAGCTTCTTAGAATCCTATGACATGACCTTAGAATCCGTGATTGCAAAGACGATGTGGATGCTTGCCAACACAGATGTGTCCAAAGACAATCAGGAAGATATCTTCTATAAGAATATAAATTATGATGTAATTTTTGGAAAGAACAGAACCTGCTAAGGGGGACTTTTATGGAAAAGACATATATATACTACGCGGGAGATGATTTGGGTGCCGTATATTCAAAACAAAAGACAGCTTTTCGCCTGTGGGCTCCTACGGCAGACCGCGTACGCATTTGCTTTTATAAGGAAGGCGATGGTGGGAAAGCAACTGAAATCAGGGATATGGTACGAAAGGATAACGGAACCTGGACCTACGTGAAAAGTGGAGACTTACATAAGGTGTACTATACGTATCTGGTTTTGGCTGATGGAAAAGAGCAGGAGACCAATGACCCATATGGCAAGGCTACCGGCGTAAACGGCAGAAGAAGTATGGTTGTGGATTTGGCAGCTACAAATCCAAAGGGGTTTGAGAAGGACCATGGTCCTGTTGTCCAAAAAGAAACAGATATCGTAGTATACGAAATCTCCATTGCAGATACCACAGCAGATGCCGGCTGTAACGCTAAATACCCGGGAAAATATCTTGGATTAACCGAAAGAGGAACGAAGAACGCAGATGGCATGGCTACTGGTCTTGATCATATGTTAGAGCTTGGAATTACGCATGTACAGATTATGCCAAGCTACGATTTTGGCAGTATTGATGAGAGTAAACCTAAGCTGCCACAGTATAACTGGGGCTATGACCCTGTAAACTATAACGTTCCTGAAGGGTCATTTTCTACAGACCCATTTCATGGAGAGGTGCGAATCAGGGAATACAAGCAGATGGTACAGGCATTTCATAAGCAGGGCATTGGCGTTATTATGGATGTGGTCTATAATCACACCTATGATATTGATGGCAACTGCTTCCAAAAGTGTGTACCGGACTATTATTATAGAATGACGGAAGATGGATATTCGGATGCGTCCGCCTGCGGAAATGAAGTGGCATCCGAGAAACCAATGGTATCCAAATTTATCATTGATTCCTTGAAATACTGGGTGTCGGAATATCATATCGATGGCTTCCGTTTTGACTTAATGGGAGTCTTGGATATCAAGACCATGGAAACAGCAGTAGAGGAGCTAAAAAGGATTAATCCACATATCATCATTTATGGAGAGGGGTGGACAGGTGGTCCATCTGTTTTACCGGATGAGCAACGCTGCCTAAAGGCAAATACACCGCTGTATCATGGTATCGGAGCTTTTTCTGATGATATTCGTGATGCTATCAAGGGTCATGTGTTTAATCTGGAAGAGACCGGCTTTGTAAGTGGCAAAAAGGGATTGGAAAATGATATCCGCTACTCTGTAGTTGGAGCAACCTACCATCCACAGGTGGATTACAAATCCTATACCTATAGCAAGGGGCCATGGGCGAAGCATCCGGTAGACGTTGTAAACTATGTGTCCTGTCACGATAATTTGACGCTTTGGGATAAGCTGACAATCTCAAGACCGGATGCCTCAGAGGAAGAGAAGCTTGCTATGAACAGATTGGCTGCTGCAATTGTCTTCACATCTCAGGGGATTCCTTTTTTTCTGTCAGGAGAGGAATTTGCACGTACCAAACCGATAGAGGGAAGTGAGGAGCTTTCAGAAAACAGCTATAATCTGCCGCTGTATACCAATAGCATGAAATATGACAGATTAAGCAGATACAAGGCTTTGTATGAATTCTACCGCGGACTTATTGCATTCCGTAAAGGACATGAAGGGCTTCGCTTTGGAACAACGGAAGAGGTGCAGAGGTCACTTGCCTTTGTCGATGATCTTCCGGAAAATGTGGTTGCATTTACGATTACAACAGAAAAAGAAACGATTTTTGTCGCATACAATGCAAATACAGAAGGTGTTATCATTGATTTACCAAAGGCAGCTGAGTGGAGTATATATATTGAAGGCGACAAGGCATCTGATATTGCAATTAGAAGCTTGAAAAAAGAAAACAGCCAGATGGAAATTCAGGGAATTTCCTGTCTGGTCTGCGTGAGTAACTCAAAGGATTCTTTAAGTTCATAAAAAAGGCCGGTTGGCCTTTTTTAGTTTGTATGCTTGTTAATAAAATCTGTTTTATATTTGGAATACATGATTTTCTGACTTCGGTATAATCCGGAATAACCGGATAACATATAGCTAAATGCAACAGCTAATAAATAGTATGGCATACCTTCATATCCAAACAATTCGAAGCTGATAAGAAGAGAACTGATTGGACAGTTCGTAACGCCACAGAATAAGGATATCATTCCGATAGCTGCACACAGGGATGGACTTAAGCCAATTATTTGCCCTATGAGACATCCAAAGGTGGCACCAACAAAGAAGGTCGGAACAATTTCGCCTCCTTTATAGCCTGCACCAAGCGTGAGTGCAGTTAACAGGATTTTTAGCAGAAAGGCTTCGGGATGAACAATTCCCTCAGTTGCCTGCTCGATAATATTCATGCCGGCGCCATTGTAGTCATAGGTTCCAAGCAGATGTGTAAGTATTACTATTAGAACACCGCCTGCCAAAATACGAAGGTAGCGGTTCTTTAGAAGCCTCTTATACAGATGCTCCACTTTATGCAGGAACATGCAGAAGACAATACTTAAAAAGGCACATAAAACGGCAACCAATACTCCCTGCACGATAGGAATCAGCTGAAGGCCGGGGATTCCGGTAATTTGGAAGGATTCACCCGATACTCCAAGGAGCATGGCAATTGCATGAGCTGTTAAGGAGCTAACCACACATGGGACAAGTGCCATATAATACATAACGCCGACACTTACCATTTCCATTGGAAAAATAGCAGCGGCCATTGGAGTGCCAAACAGTGTGGAGAAAGCAGCGCTCATACCACACATAATCAGGACATGCTTGTCTTTTTCATCAAATCGGAACAGGGCACCCAGCGCATTGCCAATACTTCCGCCAATCTGAAGAGCTGCGCCTTCTCGTCCGGCAGACCCGCCAAACAAGTGGGTGAGAGCAGTGGATAGGAATATGGATGGCGCCATACGGAGTGGAATTTTATCGCCGGAATGGATGGCAGAGATAACAAGGTTCGTACCGCCATCGTTTTCATTTCGCATCAGATGGTATAAGCCAACAATTGCAAGACCCGCAAGTGGCAGCAGATAGATGATTTGAGGATGCTCTGTGCGAACTGCATTGGCCCAGCTTAATACATAGTAAAAGTCACTGCTTACAAGACCAACGATAATGCCTGTTAACAGTGCAAAAATGACCCATTTGAGGGTGATGAGCCAGTTGGTTAAAGCCGGTTTAATCTGTTGTATATAGAATTTTTTCATAAATAAACACCTCTTTTTGCTATTTTAATACTATCGTCGGTAAATAACAAGAAACAACTGTCAAGAATTGTAGAAAAAAGTCGAAAGCACGGTTGCGAGGGCAAAAAAAGAGTGATATTATAAACCTAGGTTTCATATTTTAGGAGGAGTAGTAATTATGAGAACAAGTGGTGTATTGATGCCAATATCATCCCTGCCATCACCTTATGGTATTGGAACAATGGGAAAGGCTGCAAGAAAATTTGTGGACTTTTTAAAGAAAGGCGGACAGAAGTACTGGCAGATTCTTCCAATTTGTCCAACCAGCTATGGAGATTCTCCATATCAATCTTTTTCCAGCTTTGCCGGAAATCCATATTTTATCGATTTAGAAATCCTTTGTAAAGATAAATTATTAACAAAGAAGGAATGTGAATCCTTTGATTGGGGCGGAAGTGAAAGGTACGTGGATTATGGAACCATGTACATATCCCGTTATGCAATTCTTAGAAAGGCATATAACCGTTTTGTAAAGGCTATCCCACAGGAATACTGGGATTTCTGTAATGAACAGAGAGAATGGTTAGACGAATATGCACTTTTTATGGCACTTAAGGATGCAAACGATGGAGCTGCATGGTCTAAGTGGCCGGAGGCTTTGAAATATCGTCACTGGGATGCATTAAATGCGGCAAGAGAAGAGCAGGCAGAGAATATTAATTTTTACAAGATGCTACAGTATCTGTTTTTCAAGCAGTGGAAGGATTTGAAGGCATATGCCAATGAAAATGGTATCCGGATTATTGGAGATGTTCCAATTTATGTGGCAGGCGACAGCGCGGATGTTTGGGCTAATCCGGATCAGTTCTATTTGGATGGAGAGAGAAATCCGATTGATGTGGCAGGATGTCCTCCTGATGCATTCTCAGCAGATGGTCAGTTATGGGGCAACCCATTATTCCGTTGGGATGTCATGAGAAATGATGGGTATTCATGGTGGACCAAGAGAATTTCTGCTATGGCAAAATTATATGATATCGTAAGAATTGACCATTTCCGTGGATTTGATTCTTATTATGCAATTCCGGCAAAGGATGACACCGCAAGAAATGGTCAGTGGAGACAGGGCCCGGGAATGGATTTGTTCCGTGTATTAGAGCAGAAGCTTGGAAAACTGCCAATCATTGTGGAGGATTTGGGCTTTTTGACCCCATCAGTGTATCAGCTTTTGAAGGATTCCGGTTTCCCAGGAATGAAGGTAATTCAGTTTGCCTTTGATTCCCGTGAAGGAAGCGATTATTTGCCACACAATTATCCGACTCATTGTGTAGTTTATACAGGTACACACGATAACGACACATGCATGGGCTGGATGAAAACTGCACCAAAGGAATCTGTGAAGTTTGCAAAGGAATATTTGAATCTTACCAAGGAAGAGGGCTATAACTGGGGTATGATGCGTGCGGCATGGTCTTCAGTAGCAGACATGGCAATTGTACCAATGCAGGATTTGATTGGACTTGGTTCAGAGGCCCGCATGAATACTCCGTCTACATTAGGAAATAACTGGAAGTGGAGAGCAACAGAAGAACAGATTAACAGTAAGCTGGCAGCTCGCCTTTATAGCTATACCCAGATGTATGGAAGATTAAATAGGTAAGATTAAGAGACGAAGAGAGAAGATGTATCATTTTATAGTAAACTTAAATTCCCGTACAGGGAAAGCTAAAAAAATATGGGAAGACCTTAGAAAAGAGCTGGAGCGCCGTGAAGTGATATACGAACTTCATGTGACCAAATATGCAGGTCATGCCATCAGGATTTCCCGGAGCTTGGTCCTCGATGCGGTTGATACTGTTAAGATAGTAGTGATTGGTGGAGACGGCACCTTTAATGAGGTTATTAACGGTGCACGCGACTATGAAAAGCTGGAACTGGGATATATTCCAACCGGCTCGGGTAACGACCTGGCAAGAGGCTTGCATTTATCCGGTGAACCAATGGAGAATCTAAAGCGTATTCTGGAGTCTACAGAATACTGGAACATGGACCTTGGCTGCCTTTCCTGGGATGGTGGAGAGAGCAAGAAATATTTTGCCGTAAGTACAGGTGTTGGTGTAGATGCAGATGTATGTCGTCTGGCATTATCTTCTACATTAAAGAAGGTACTCAACAAGATAGGTTTAGGAAAACTGACATATGCAATTTTGACGATTCGTTCTTTGTTTGCGATGCCGCCTATGAATGTACATATTGTTGCAGATGGAGTGGATTACGGAATCATAGACAAGGTCACCTTTATTGCAATTATGAATCACAAATGTGAAGGCGGTGGAGTACCAATGTCACCGATGGCAGATGCAATGGATGGAAAATTGTCTATGTGTTGTATTAGTGGAGTTGGTAAGCTGCGTGCTTTGACTCTTTTCCCATCCTTATTAGGGGGAAAGCATACAAATCTAAAAGCGTACCTGGGTGTCGATTTTAAATCTGCTGATATTGTATTAAAAACACCATTTGTATGGCATACCGATGGGGAGCTGTGTTCCTATAACACGGTTATGAATATCGAATGTCTGCCCGGTGCAATAAAATTAATGAAATAATTTACTATTTAGATAAGTAGTACAATGAAGAAGCCTAAAGCTTGATGTAAGGCTTCTTCTTTTTGTGCCTATTCGCCTAAATATAGTCATAAAAATCGAATTGCTACATATAGTGGAAATATATGAGTGGAGGGGATTTTTATGGATATATATAAAGACATCGCCAGCCGCACCAACGGAGAAATCTATATTGGAGTTGTTGGACCGGTTCGAACAGGAAAATCAACATTTATTAAAAGGTTCATGGATTT
>CAYMYV010000017.1:0-17632 GCA_964394775.1 uncultured Lachnobacterium sp.
GTGATGTGCTTGTGCTGTCACTTAGGCTTGTACTCGTTGATTCGCTAAGTGATGTACTTGTGCTGTCACTTAGGCTTGTACTGGTTGATTCGCTAAGTGAGGTGCTCGTGCTATCACTTAGGCTTGTACTGGTTGATTCACTGAGAGACGTGCTCGTGCTATCACTTATACTTGTACTTGTTGATTCGCTAAGTGAGGTACTGGTACTTTCACTCAGACTTGTACTCGTTGATTCACTAAGTGAGGTGCTTGTGCTGTCACTTAGGCTTGTACTTGTTGACTCACTGAGTGATGTGCTGGTGCTGTCACTCAGACTTGTGCTGGTTGATTCACTGAGTGATGTGCTGGTGCTCTCGCTCAGACTTGTGCTTGTTGACTCACTTAAACTTGTACTTGTTGATTCACTAAGTGAGGTACTGGTACTTTCACTCAGACTTGTACTTGTACTTTCACTCAAGCTTGTACTGGTTGACTCACTCACACTTGTTGATTCACTTCTATATGTTGAAGCATCTTCACTATTCTTTGTGCTAGTGCTTGCTTCATCTGACACAGATATGCTATTACTTTCACTTGTAGAAAAAACACTCTCTGATAATGAAATGTATGTACTAGCAGCTTCACTATATGTTAATGAAGCTTCACTCAACGCTTCGTCTCTATCTTGTTTGATTGAGTTTACCGATTCCTTAAACTGCGTTTCAGAAAACCATGAATCACCTTTGCTATCAAAAGAAATACTGTCTCCATCAATGATCGGTGTCTTCTTAACAACACAAATCTCTGTTACCTTATTAAGATCATCTTCTCCTGGAGAAAGAACGCTTCCAACCACCGCAGAATAATCATAATATTCTACAATGGTTTCTTCTACTCCGTTATTAATAATCGTATATTCTGCCTTAACATAGTTAATATCAGAATCCAAACTCTGTTTCCAATCACTATATGTAACTGATACTACATTCCCAGTGGTATATAATCTATAGTCTATCAATGCTTCTGCAAGGTCGTTCGCTAAAGCATAATAATTATGCAAAAAAACCTGACCCAATAAGGTGCCCCAGCGACTAGAATACTTTTCTTTATACGCTTCAACCTTAGCCTGACTCTCTTCGACTGCTGTGATTAACTCATCCAGCTTGGTTTCATATTCAGCATATTTCTGTTGCATTGCTTCATATGAATCACTCGCATAAATTGCTGCATCACTTGCAGACGCAACTTCACTATTTGCAATTGAATTGCTTTCGGACAAACTTTCATACACAGAAGTTGAAGCAGCTGCGGCTGATTCAGATTCTGATTCTAAAAGAAGCTTCTCATCAGATGCTGATTCTGACGCTTCCTCACTCAACGATTCCCATGAAGTTTCAGTTGTAGAGCCATTCTCCTGTTCAATAAGCTCTTCTGCGGAGCTCTCCGATTCCATCGCATAAATAATATCTGCTTCCCCAAATGCATTCGCTCCACCTAATGCAATTCCTACTCCGGCAACACCCTTAAGTATGTCATTTGTCCTTTTTTTCATACAAGTCACCTTTCACAAATAAATATAAAAAACGAAATCTCTTCCAATCATACAGTACGTCTTTGCTAGGCATCTGTCAAATAATTTCTGTTTATAACGGCTATAACATGCACTAATGATAACTAATTAAAACAATTAAAAAATTGTCTCTCATTCATTTTTGTAGTATGATATATCTAATATAGAAAAAACAAGATGTTTCAGGAGAAGCTTTTATATGAAAATTCACATTACAAACTTATATAATTTTAACAAAGACGATATCCTTGTAAAAAAACAACATCAGTTTGCAGATGCAGGACTTGCGCTCAGCTTTCTGGAAATGGGCATTTTCTCCTATCCTGTAGAAACAGACACTCCCAGCGAACTATCCAAGCGCATAGACGGAATTATTGCTGCCCTTGAGTCAGAGGATTTGGTTTTTTTACAACTTCCAACCGAAAACGGCTACATTTATGAGCAGCAACTTATTCATAAAATAAAAGCATATAACAACACGAAGCTTGTTTTAATTCTTCATAACACCCTAATATTATCTGATAAAAATGAATCAGAAAGCAAAAGCAAATATCTTACTCTTTATAAGATGGCAGATGCTATAATCGCACCTACTGCTTGCGAAAGAAACCTATTTACTGAATATGGATTATCTAAGCTTCTATTCTGTGATGATGTTCAATTATCAAATATCCCTCATTTATCTGAGGATAATAGCTATGGATTATCCACACTTTGTCAAAACAACTTCTATATTAAAAAAACACTAATGGATGCAATTGACACTGTTTTTTCACATCAAAAAGAAGTATTGCGTTCCACTATTCAAACATCGGATAATGTAATACATATCGGATTTGGTCTTCATGATAAAACCGGTAATTACAGTACTTGGGTTGGAACTGCAATTCAATCCATTGTTGAACACACAAATTCCAGCATCTGTTTTCACATTCTTCACGATAAAACCTTAAGTGAAGCTAATAAAAACAAATTTATGCAAGTAGCTGCCGATGCCGGTGATAGTATATGTTTTCATTTATTAGATGAAGCTCTCTTTTCGGACATTCAAGACCAAATGAGTTTTTATACCATCGGTGCAATGTTTCGAATCATGTTGCCGGAGATATTAACAGACTTGTCAAAAATCATTTATTTGGATGCTGATATTCTTGTCAATCGTGACATAAAAGACTTATGGAACGTTGATATTGACGATTACTGTCTAGCAGCAGTCCCAGACATGCAGGTAATAGATGGCACAATACGACCGATCCCTGTTAAGCGTAATGAAGTAAAAGCGGATCGTTATTTCAATTCGGGTGTTCTATATATGAACCTTGAACGTATTCGTAAAAAAAGCAATATGCGATGTGAGATAATTGATTATTTAAAAAACACAAAAGACTCTGATTTGCCAGATCAGGATGCTCTTAATGTCATCTATCGTGATGAAACACTTTTATTGGATGGGACATGGAATTATTTTACCAAAATTTCTCGTCGTAACGGCGAGAAAAAGCTCGAACCGAAAATTTACCATTATGTTGGAACGCCTTGTCTGTTGTATTATCTTACCGAGATAGATCAACTATATTTTGAGACAACAGGACGTACTCCATGGAGGCTTGAGTCCTGTCGAAACCAGCTAAGGAAAAATCTGGAGCGCACTACTGATCGCATTACTCAGCTCGAGAAATTGCTTTTCCAAATTTCTGACCCAAAGAAAAAACGTATTTTTTATGGTGCAGAAACAATGGCAATGAAGAATTTATACCAACGCTTATCTCCACGCGCAGAGGATTATCGTGTTCTATCAGAACCTGACAATGTAGAAAACTGTATTCTGCCTTGCAAGCCTTTATCTGCTCTATTCGATGAAACCGAAGCCTTCGTAGTATTTGTTCTTCCAGAAGCTGACAACGGAAGCGCCATCAGACGCTTAGAAGAGTTTGGTTTACAAAATGAAAAAGATTTCTTTGTAATCCCACGATTACTATTACCACATGAAGGAGGGTATGTATAAGCAACAAGCTTTATCTGAACTTTCATATCACTTTCCGCAAACACACAAAAGAGGAAGCATACACTTCCTCTTTTGTCATGTTATATCTGCATGTATTTATCTGCACTTTCTAATAAAGCTGCTTCATGCTGTCTTTGTAAATGCATCTGCATGCAATCCGTATTGCCTGCAATTTCTTTTAAGTCAAGAATCATTTTCTCCACATCATCAATCTGATAGATATTCTCTGGTGCCACATAGCTTGAATTATGTAAGGTTTCTTTGAATGCGAGAATCAACTGATTATGTAGAAATGCCCTCTGCACAGCGGAAACAATCTCTGACTCATGGTTAATATCCATATAATAATCGCACTTTATAAAAAGCTCGTCCAAGATGCTCATCTTCACTCCCGGATAGAGGCTTACATTGCTATAATTATCCATGCTCATAAGCTTTGATGACATCTCTGTAAGTGCAGCGATATGAAAATGCATCTCCGGCAATGCCTCTACCAGCCTCTGGCACTGTGCAATTCTGTCTGAATTGGTACAGATAAGCACTTCTGCCTGATGAGCATTCTCCTTCTTAAACGGATAAATATATCCAAGCAGGTGAAGCATATCCTTAGGTGCACCCAGCTCCAGCAGCTTATTATAGGCTTCCTTCTTCTGCACCATGATTTTTTCTGTGCGATTAGCTTGTCTCTCTAAAATCACTCTCATATTGCCCGGAATCTCACCTCGTACCGGCTCCTGCCAAAACAGCACATCCGCTTTATGCGTTGCAGGAAGTCTTTGGGACACAAAGAAAGAGGTCGATAAGGTATTGAAAAACACTCTATGCTCTGTATACCCTGCTCTTTTCATAAAGAACAACACAAAGTCTGTTTTGGAAGGGAAGATTCTCACGACATCCCCATCATTTAGGATAATATCGTGGGTAACATAGTTTTCCATAATAATTTCTGCACCTGCAGCAGAAAAATAAGTTTTGTTTACCTTTTTGCCTTCTGCATTAAAAATCGTTCTGGCATATAAAGCTCCATACTTATTATAGTGGTCACTGGAGCGGACAACACCCTTTTCATCATACCAGTCTACCACCTTCACCAATCGCTTGTTCTTTGGCTCTGCGTAGAAGATACTTCCTCTCTCCTTATTGAGATTATGTATTTTCCCGCCATTATTATTTCCACTGATTTCCCAATATTCCGGCACTTTTATCTGATTAAAATATCTTGGTTTTCCCGGTATATTTTCTCCATTCTTAAAGTCCCCAAGAAAATATCCGAATACAGAAATCACATCCTCTGGTAAAAATCCATCATCATCAATCACTATTACGGGATAATTCTTCTCTGCTAACTTGAAGGATGTATGCAGATTTTGGCTATCTAATAAATAATTATCAAATAGCAATACTATATTGTCTGTTTTAGTATAGTCGCCCATCGTTTTTCCACCTCGGTCGTTAGATAGTTTTCTGCCTTTTTATAGGAATGTTTATGAAAAGCTTCCAAATCCACTTCTGTAAACAAACGAATGATGCACTCGGCCAGCCTTTGCACGCGCTCCTGTTTCTCCATTTTATCATGAACCGGAATCTTGTATCCGTTCTTGCCATCATCAATAAAGTTCTGATTGCCATAGCGCACATCAAAGCCGATAATTGGGAGCCCTGCTCCGATTGCTTCCATCAGCGTTAAACCAAAGCCCTCACTTGTAGAACCGGAAACATATGCCTCATAATTCTGATACACTTCATCCAGATTCTGCTGGCCCATTAGCTTAATGCTATCGCTGCAATTTAGTTTCCGGATAAGCTCTTCCAACTTCTGCTCATCCTGTCCTTTTCCATAGATATCCAGTGTAATGTCCGGTATGATTTCTTTTGCCTTCGCAACCGCTTCTACCAACCAGTCCACATGCTTTTCTGATGCAAGACGGGATGCAGTAATCAGAGAATGTGGTTTTCTAGCTTCTTCCGGATATTTCAATTCGCTAAGACTTCCCACCGGAATCGCTACTACATTTGGTGTTACACCCACATATTTCTGAAAATGCTCCCGCACCAGCTGACTCTGGTCATTGGTGGCTGCCACATAGAAATCCACATGCGCATGCTGCGAGAAGATATACTCATAATAATTGTTCCAAAGGATATTATTCTTGTTGGTTCCACCTTCACTAAAGTGGTCCGCATGAATAACACTGCCTATTCTTGCAGGACCCGCATTTCGAACAATCGCCTGTCCAATGCCTGTTGTTCTATCAATAATAACCACATCATCCCCGGTTAAATTCAAAGAGGAAACCATATATCCAATCAATTCTTCCTTTGAACACAGCAGCCTGTCCGGAAATTGATACATCACTGCATCGTTATCGATAATCTCCTCATATGCAATGCTGCCATTCTCATTGAAGAATCTACGCTGATAAAGATGCGCTTTATTATCCAAAGGCGCATAGTATTCTGAGTAAATTCTACAGTAAGTAAAATAATCCTTTCGAATAAGAAAGCCTCTGGATACCAGCTCAACTCTATGCACACGGTCACTAGACTCATCTACCATATAAACGGTATAGAACATGTTTTTTCCGTTAAATACATATTTTGCTTTCTTCCCTTCTCGGGAAAATGTAAAGTCCTTACTTTCAAAGCTTTCCTCTAATTGCTGCAACGTATAAGTCACCGGCGAGATTTTGGTATCCGTAAAATAAGTATATAACCATATAATTTCAGAATCCAAGAACCCGATATTCTCTGTCATATGCTGAATATTTTCTCTTGGGAACATATCCGTGAAGACAAACTTTGCGTCCACACCAATATTACGCAGCATTCTCGCTCTGTACAACTGTGCATATTCTACGCCACTGCTGGCCCAGCCAATTCCTAAGTTAAAATTATATACCATAAACTCTCCTAAGGTAGCAGAATTCGCAATTTCTCTTCTACATCTACATATACATTACTAAGTAAAATATTTCTAACAATATTCTTTAAGATGGTATGCTCCATCTTCTGAAAGGATTCTAATGCTTCCTTCTGATACTCAAAAACAGGATTACGTTGTGCAGAGGAACGTCCAATCATCGCATATTGCAGTTGCTGCAGATAATCCACCTGCTCTATCCATGCATCATCAATTGCCTGCAATGTAACAATACGCATAAAGTCATTCATTTGCTCTGTACTATCAAGCTTATCCTTTTGGTCTAATAATCTGTCATACACAATTCCTAACAGATATTTCATAATGTGTTTATCATTCTCTAATGAAAGCTCGTATAAATCATCCTCTAAACGATAGGACAGATTATCCAAAATGTAGCGGCTGAGAATCTGCACATCCCTGCTCTTTTCTGTCGCAAGAAAACGTGTAATATTTCCCTTTGCTATATTTCTAATCTTCATATACTCTATATTTTTTCCATCAAGTAATTGATTTCTTGTAGCATATATCAGCTCTCTTTGTCTTTGCAATACCTGATCGTAAACCATTGCCTGCTTACGAGACAATACTGCCATCTCTTCACCTGTCTTTTGTGCCGCATTAATTACCTTCTTAAGCCTACGCTTTGTGATAAAACGCTTGCCATCCTCATACCTTTCAGGAACAATCATTCCATTTCTACGAACAACCTCATCCTGAATGGATACAAAGAAACGGCTAAAGCCCGGGTCACCTTGTCTTCCCGCTCGACCTCTCGCCTGGCGCTCCTGTCTGATATTCGCCATTCGACCAATCCCAATAACGGCAAGTCCTCCCAGCTCTCTAACACCTTCGCCCAAGCGGATATCCGTGCCTCTTCCGGCCATAGATGTCGCAACAGTAACGGTATTCATCTGTCCCGCTTCTTTGATAATCTCTGCTTCCCAATACGCATTATTGGCATTTAACACGCTGTGTGGAATATTTTCTGCAATCAAAAGCTTTGAAATCAGCTCTGTCTCTCCGATTGTAGAAACCACAACAAGTATTGGCTGTCCGGTATCATGTATATCTATTATCGTTTTAAGTGCTGCAGATACCTGACTCTGCGTATTCTTAAAATAATAATCCTTTAAATCCTTGCGCTGCATCGGACAATTTGGCGGAATTACAACAACCTCCACCCCATATACATCCATAATTTCCTCTGCCGCATCTGATATGGTTCCGCTCATTCCCGACAGCTTTTCGAAGAGTAAGAACAGATTCTGATAAGTAATCGATGCAACCGAACGGTTCTCCTGAGACACCTTAATATGTTCCTTCATCTCCAATGCCTGATGCTGTCCGCCACGAAGCTTTACTCCCGGCAGCATACGTCCGGAGCCGTTATCCAGCAGCTGAAGCTCGCCATCCTTGGAAATCATATAATCCTTTTCCTCTTCAAACATGGCGTGTGCTCGAAGTGCCAATATTACATGGCGATTGATTTCAAAATATTTTTCACTATACAGGTTATCAATTTGAAAGAATTGCTCTGTATATCGAATTCCTTCCTCTGTTAACCAAACCTTATTATCTTCTTTTTCGTAATCCCGTCCCTCTGCAAGCGTAGTAACGAAAAAATCCGCAAGCTCATAAAGGTTGGACTGCACCCTCGGTGAACCGGAAATTACAAGAGGTGTCTGCGCGCTGTCCAAAAGAACAGAATCCGCCTCGTCGATAATAACATAATACAGCTCCCGTAAAAATCGATCTTTAGCATCTGTGACAAGATTATTTAACAGGTAATCAAAGCCAAATACACCATGCGTGGTATATACAATATCTGCATGATAGATTTCTTTTTTCTTCTCATTTGAAAAGGCTTCTTCGCCTCTCTTCTGCACTCCTGCAGCAACAGAAAGCTTCATAAAACGGTATACTGCCCCCATTTCCTCGGCATCACGAAGTGCAAGGTATTCATTCGCAGTAAGAAGTATCGTGCTTTTTCCGGTAAGAGCATTTAAGTACAATGGCATGGTTGCTACCAAGGTTTTTCCTTCGCCTGTGTTCATCTCCACAAGATTTCCCTGATGCATAGCAATTGCACCTAACACCTGTACGTCATAGGGAGCCTTCCCAAGAATTCTATAGTCTGCTTCGCAGATTGCTGCATAGGCTTCCGGAAGAATTGCATCTAAATCCTCACCTGACGCTAGTCGTTCCTTAAAATCAATCGTCAGATGCGCCAGCTGGTCATCGGATAAGGCTGCCATATGTTCTTTATAGCTTCTTACCTTTTTTAATATTCTTTTTAGTTGTCTTAGCTTCTTCTCTTGTCTCATTTACAACTTCCTGAATCACAACTGAATGAAAATGTAGTTTCGTCACTCCACCATTAATTAGCTGAAGTGTATAGCTGTATGTCTTTAGAGGACACTGAAAATATGTCTCCTTGTCCCTTAACGTCAGCTGACCTGCTTCCACTCCATATCTGTCATAGAAAATCAATCGAGCGATGCAGCTTTCGTTTTCTTCCGTATCAATATTTAAAGTAATGTGATATTCACTCTCGCCATCAATGATAGGAAGCGCCGGTTCTATTTTCTGCATCTGAAAATTAGTTTTGGAATACCACTGCTTTATAATGGTACCCGGTGGCATTAGCAAATTACGAAATTCCACATCATCCTTCTTATGAAACGTAATCTGTGAACCAAAAACATAGGTATCTGATGCATACTCATTCCAATAAATCGTCCATTTTTCACCTGTCATTTATATTCTATCCCTCTTGAAAAATCTTCGCTTAAAATCTTATCATACTGGCTCTTAAACCAACTATTAATAGCACCTGATGCGTCGTTATGTCGTCCATGAATTCCTTTTCCATAAATCTGCACCCCTTCAGTCTTAAGATGAGAAATCATCATATCATAGGCTTTCGAATCGTAATCATCCTCAATCATATATGCAACAACAAACTTTGATTTTCCCCAGTTTGTTGCATCAAATTTATCCCAAAATCTCTGATTCAGCTGACGTATGGCTTCTTCGTCGGAATCACCGGTCAGATAATTTAAAACATCAAGAGACGTTGGAAATCCGTCTGGTCTATATAATCGTTCATTTTCAGCAACATCTCCAATGCTCGCCAATGGTTTACCCAGTATCATGGCATGTGGTAATATATCGCATCCATAATATAACGCGCCAAAGGTTCCCATCGAAAGACCGGATAAATTCACCTGTTCATTCGTAAAGCCTAATTCCTTCATATGCTTTTGAAGGATAGCAGCAATACCACTTTCATATTCCTCATTTCCCATATAAAAGCTTCCACCCGATAATCTTGGCTCCGCAATAAGCAGAAATGGACATCCCATTTTCCGCATCATGTAATACCCTTCAAAGCCCTCCCGCGTCTTATAACCAGAAAAATACACATTGAGTGGAGGCTTTAAGTCTCCCGGGTCAAAATAATAGAACACCTCTTCCCGATTGGATGCAACATAACGCTGTCCACCCGGAAGAAAGGTTCCATGTCCGCGTCTGGAAAGTCTGTCATGTAATGCGATAATTTTAAGCGTCCCGTTCCCCTTCGCCTGTAATGAAAAAAAGGCCGGACCTGTTTCCAAATCGCTATCAAGAATCACCACATCATCTAACTCTTTTTCCGAAAAAATCCATTCCTGCTGAATACCGGATACAGAGCCTCTACGGAATTTTGTGACTGTAAGTGCAATCTCAACCTGTGCATCCTTTTCATATTCGAGCCATAATTCCAATGCTTCTCCCTGCGTGATTGGAATATTATTTCTCCAAAATGCAATCTGTGTAAGCTCTTTTCCAAAATCTCCTTGTACCGTTACACTATAATTTCCATTCCACTTCACGCTTCCTGCAAAGCCTTGCGCAATCGACAGGTTCTTCAAATTGAACTTTTCCCCATAAGGCTCTGGAAAATAATTTCGCACTTCATGAAGTAAAAAATACTGAATCTCGTTCCTTTTGATACGCTTTCCCTTTTTACAGGCATATAGATACTCCATATCTGCGCTCATTTCTATATCCTCGGTCACATATAGCGTATATGCTTTGATTGCTTTCATAAGCGGAGCTATCTCCGCTTTTTTGAGCACTCTGTCTATGAACACAATATCATATAGATATTTTGGAGCCTCTGTATATACATCTATGTGGGAGAACTCAACATTTTCCGGCAATTGATAGCATGTGCTCCAATCATTCTTTCCCAGCTGTAATATCTGTATTGCTTTCAACAAACTCAATTACCTCTTTCCATTTATCAACTAATTCTACGGTTGTATATTTTTTGCCCAACTCGTAAGAATACACCATAGCTTCATTCCAATTGGTAAGGCTATCCAAATAAAATGCAATCGCCTCGGCAAGCTTGTCCATGCTTTTGACTACCAAACCATTTTTGCCATTCTCAACAAACTGTGTGTTTTTACAAACAATCTGCGGGATTCCGACACTGATTCCTGTAATTCGAAGATACAATTCTGCGGAGCTTCTCATATCCACAATCAGGCGCTGCTCTTTCATACACTTGCTCACGGACAGCTCATCTACACATTGTTCTACGAAAAAACGAACAGGTACTGCATCTGACTCATCCAAGCGGTTCTCCGACACATTTGCATTCCCTGCCTCTGCCGCCCAGCCTATCTCCAAGCCAGCCCCTCTTAAGCACTGGCGGGTACGCTTTAACAGCTGCCTCTTTCGGTCATAATCTGCAATTCTGGTAAACAAATGAATCTCGGCATTATCATTTGAAGGAAGATACTCTCCCAATCGAACAACAAGCTCCTCAAAGCGCTCATCCTTCATGCCATCAACCGGCACCAGAATCTTCTGTACATTTAACTGCTGGCTAATACCAAAATCCACACGCGAATCAAACGGTGTAATATCTGTAATATTCGTAAGCTTCCCTACTGCCTCTTTTTGAATTCTTTTCAGATTCTCCTGGGAATCGGTAATGATATAGTCTGCGGACTCTATCAGCTGCATCTGCCCTGTGTGCTTTCTTACATCATATCTGCTTTCAAAAAAAGACAATATCTTCTTTCTTTCGGATAAAACGTTCTCCAAAAGATGCTCATGCAATTCATGCATTGCAACACAGAATAACGCCGCATCGTCGATTCGTTCCAAATAAGAACTCAGGACTTCAAAAATCACCTGCTCAATATTTGCATAAGATAATCGGGAAAATGTCTTTACATACTCATTTCCCTGATGTTCTATCAGATACGTCGAACTGTTAGGATTCACCTCTACATGTCCATCCGCCTGATAGTGCCTTATCTTCCATATTCCTTTGTCCGTAAAAAAATCCTGATATATCGGCTTCTCATTTTCAAAAATAATAGAGCTTGATACAAAGCCTCTATCATCATAAATATTTCGACGCTGGATTTTTTCATTTTTGTACAAATCTACCTGAATCGGGTTTCCATCCTCGCCAAACTCCACCTGCGCATACTTTTCTCCGTGAAGCAGGGCAATCAGTGCAAACGGAGAATAAATGAATTCAATGTTCTCAGGCCAGCGTAAATTGTGAAAAGAAAAGATACGCACTCTTTTACTGCGAATCTCCTGAATCGCATCAAAGCAAGACCAGTAAGGTGCACGGAACACCCCCTGCCTATGAAGAAAATGCCTAAAATTTGGCGCAAAACTAAGAAGCATAATCTGAAACGGATATGCCTTGCTACGGTGAAACAGCTGAATATGCTTAACAGTATCATCAAACTCCGTTTTTAAACGTCTAAGATACCAATACTGCTCATTTTCACACCAATTATTCTGTTGGTACCATGCCGGAATAAAATAAAGCATCGTTCCTCCTAAATAAACGGCTCATACGCCTCCAAATCCTTAATTGCCATAACCTCCCGCTCAAGGTTGCAAAACATACCCGTCAGCATCATGATGGATGAAGGAAGCGTTATTAGTGAGCTCTCCACATCACCGGTCAATTGTAAAACCATAGGGATTCCAATACACACGCTCATCACAGTGGCACTTAAGATACTGATTCCCGTAATCACACGCGAAAGATACCTCTTGGTATCCCTTCCTGCATGAATATTCTGTATACTATCTCCACTCTTTAAAAATTGCTCTGTAATATCCTTTGGATTTACAAACACTCGGGAAAAACCGATTGTCAAAACAAATAACATTAAAATGTACACTGCAATACCCAAAGGCTTGTTCAACACCAAATTACTTTTTAGCCATTGGATTTTAACATTCTCCGGCGCAAACATATACAATATGGTAGCAGCCATCTGTGGCAGCATAAAAAATGCCATAGAAAACATAGCCGGCATTACACCGATTGGGTTTAATTTAATTGCAAAATAATTTTTGTCCGCATAAATATTATGTATGGAAATTCTCTGTACAGGAATTCGAAACTCTGTATTTTCCATAATGATAACAACAAACATGACACCAAAGGAAATAAGAAGCGGAATCACCAAATCATCAAAGCTGTGTCCTTGCAATGTCATAACAATACCATCAATGATATTCACAAAAATAATCGCTGTCTGTCCGCCAATTCCATAACGCTTGTTTCCGGAAGCAAGCCACATAATAATCATTGCGCCCGCAACCATTTCAATGGAAGCAACTACTTTTGCCAGAAGCAGCATATCACCTTCCACCCGGAAATGAAGCTTCTGCACCTGAAGAAGTGCCTGAATGATGGCAATCACCAACATAATTCCAAGTGATGTTCGATAGGTTTTTGCTGCTGAAATTTTTGAACGCACCTCGCGGCTTCGAAATGCCATCAAAATCTGAACGATGATCGTACCAATCATATATGGTGATATACCAAGCGCAAACAAGGAACACTGATAAATATCACCACTAATGGTCTGAACAAGCAGACTTTGGGCATCAACCGTCTTCTGAAGATACGCAGAAACATCTATCATGTATAAAGGCAGATTTTTTCCCAGAAGATATACGAAAAGAATAAGAATTGTATATATTAACTTGTATCTCAATAGGTGTTCACGTTTCTTACCCTGCTTCAAATTCATTTCCTCAACTTGTTCTTTTTCTACAAAACATTGTCCGTTCACAAGATATTATATCAAGCCATAATGCTTTAGTGCATTATAGATTCCATCCGCATGAAGGGCTGTTGTCACATACTCTGCCGCATCCTTCGCAGCCTTTGTTCCATTTCCCATGGCAATACCATGACCAACATATTGCAGCATGTCCAAATCGTTGATACTATCGCCAATGCCATAAGTATCTTCAATTGCAACTCCAAGATGCCTGCACAGCCAATCAATACCTGTAGCCTTGGAAGTGCCTTTTGGAGTACATTCTAAGACTACACTATCATGCATCATAAAATCAAATTCGTCTTCAAGCTCTGCTTTGATTGCTTCGTAATTAGTCCCTTCCAATACATCTGCAGAAAACTTATTGATATGAATGTCATCTGTATATTCCCTCAAATATACGGCATCCTCGCCCATTTCTTCTATCAAATAATCCACATATGGGTCATTCTCAAAGCCCTGTTCACTAAGCCAGTGCTTCACCGGTCCTTCCAGCACCACCGGCATACGATACTCTATACATAAACGAATAATTTTCTGCACCAGCTCTGGCTCAAGAATCTTCTCATAGAGAATCCTTCCATCCATCTCCACATGATTCCCGCAAGCTGCAATCACGCCATCAAAGCCAATATCAAACAGCTTCTTTGAGCGTATATTTCCTCTGGAACGTCCACTACAAAGAAATGCTTTATGGCCATTGGCACGAAGCATGGAGATTGCCGTTTTGGTGCTATCCGGAATATTCATGTCCTCATCCCAGATAGTTCCATCTATATCAAAAAATACGATTTTTTGCATAATGATACTACCTCTTTCATTTTTTGCAAAATAGACTTCTGCTGTATATACACACTCCAATTACTCCTGCCAAAAGCAAGAATGCAGACACAACCCATGCAAGCATTGAGCCATCCACCGTTCCATTTAAAATGCCTGTCTCTGTACGAATCACCGCAATTCCATTTGCCACCATATGTGCTATGACTGCCGGATACAAGTGTCCGCTTTTCTCCATAATCAATGCAAATACAATGCCTAATAAAAATGCATAGATAAACTGTACAATGTTAAAATGCAGCGCCGCAAAAATCAGCGCAGACAAAAATACTGCCGGCCATAAGCCCATCATTCTACGAAGCCTTCCGTATACAACACCTCTATGTAACAATTCCTCCAGAAAAGGAGTAATAAGCGCAGACCCCAGAAGCTCCAACCAGATATTGCTTCCATAAAATGCATCGCTTGCATTCTGATATTCCTCTGACATCTGTACCAGTGGTGACATGGATATCAGATTGTTCAAGGATATCGATACGCAAATCGTAATGCCGATAACTGCCAGAATATTCCATACCTTTTCCACCGAAAACTGCGGCCTGATTCCATAGAGACCGCTTAACATCTTATCACGTTTATATTCTGTATAAACCACCGGAATTGCCACAAGGCTTCCAATGATTTTACATAGCATATAGCTTTCATTGTCTGCACCAAAGATAAACTGCGCAATTATAATTCCAATTGAGATTGTTGCATAGTACATTGCAACAGGATAAACAATATCCCATATTTTCCATGCTATTCCACGATTCTGTTTCAAATTACTTACCTCTTTTCACTCGCACCCTTTCGTATGCTGCATATATCCCTGCTTCATACCTTACATATTCTCACATCTACATTTTTTCAAGCACAGCAGGGAGCTCTATCAGATTATCCACAAAGGCTGCTGCTCCGGCAGCTCTCATCTCTTCTACATCTCCAAAGCCATAGGTTACGGCGATACACGCAATTCCTACAAGGTTTGCACCTTCTACGTCGAAAATGGAATCTCCGACCAGACATATCTCATTCTTGCCGTAGGTCTTCCATCTGCGGAATACCTCCTGAAGCACCTCTTCCTTGGAATCAATTCTTCCATCCATGGTTGCTCCTACTACATCATCGAAGTAATCCAAGATTCCAAAATCCTCTAAGATGATTTTACAATAGCCCTCCGGTTTGGAGGAAGCCATTCCAATTACATATCCCTGCTTTTTTAATTCCTCAATACATTCACGCACGCCCGGATACATAGAGGTTTCATGAATACCAATCGGTCTGTAACGCTCGCGGTATTTAGCGGTCGCTTCCTTTGCCTGCTCTAAGCTCATGTTATAAAACTTCATAAAGCTATCCACAAGTGGTGGTCCAATAAACATTTCTAATTTATCTCTATCTGGTTCTTCAATTCCAAAATGCTGTAATGCGTACTGTACACACTTTGTAATGCCTTCCTTGGAATTGCTCAAGGTCCCGTCCAAGTCAAATAGTACTGCTTTCATCTGTTCCTCTCACTTTTATCTTTATTTCAATTACTTACTTATGAATTCTTCCTGCTTCAGCTCATTTATAAGCTGTCGAACCGTTTTTCCTAAAATTGGATGCCTGTAATTTGGACACAGCTCGGCCAGTGGCTCTAACACAAATAATCGATTTTGCATGTCGATGTGCGGAATCACCAGCTTCTGGCTGTCATAAACCAATTTATCGAAAAAAACAATATCCAAATCCAGAGTTCTAGGTCCCCATCGAAGGTTACGTTCTCTGTCTGCCTCTGCCTCAATGACATGCAAGGCCTCTAAAAGCTCCTCCTGATTCATAAGGGTTTCCAGCTTTAGACAGCCATTTACGAAATCCTTCTGCTCTACCGGACCATACGGCTTGGTTACAAACAGTTTGGAAGAAACTACGCCTCGAATCTGTGAATGTTTTTGAAGCTTTTCAATTCCTTCCTGAATCAGTGCCTTGCTATCTCCCATATTGGAGCCAAAAGAAATATATGCAGTATGCCACTGGCGATACATTGTTACCGATACATTTTCAAATGGCAGACCAATTGGTGCATGTGGCTTTTGAAGCTCTACTTCCACTGCTTCTAACCCTTCATATTCTAATAATAGCCGCTGGCATACATTCTCACAGGCGGCCTCGATTAAATCATAGCTTTTTTCTGTGAAAATACGATTGATAAAATGGCTTACCTCGCCATAATTCAATGAGTCATCTAAACAATCGCTTTTCCCTGGTGTATGAAGGTCAAGATATAAGGTTGCATTGATATAAAAATCCTGTCCTTCTCTTTTTTCCTCTTCAAAAACACCATGGTAAGCAAATACCTTTAAGTTTGTTATCCTGATGCAATCTCGTTTATTCATTCCATATCCTCTATCGTTCTTCCATCACAGTCGTATCTGGTCATAACACAATCCGGCCTACGGAACCGATTATGATTTTAGAATCGCCTCTGTCATACGAATCGCACGTACATTTTCCGCCACATCATGCACTCTGACAAATGCACAGCCTGCATTCACCCCAAGAACCGTTGTCGTAAGTGTTCCCTCTATTCGCTTCTCACTTGGTAAATCCAAAGTAAGTCCAATCACTGATTTGCGGGAGGTGCCCAAAAGCACCGGATATCCCAGCTGCTGTAATCTTCCCAAATGCTTTAGTGCAAGAAGATTCTGCTCATAGGATTTTGCAAATCCAATGCCCGGGTCTAAAATAATCTTATTGTCCCTGATTCCGGCCTTTAATGCCAAATCCACGGACTCTCGCAAATCCTTAATCAAATCTGATACAAAGTTGTTGTAATCCGTATTATCCCGATTGTGCATAAGGCAGCATGCCACCTTTTTTTCTGCAATCAATTTGGCCATAGCCGGGTCATACTTCAATCCCCAGATGTCATTGATTAGGTCTGCCCCGGCTTCAATCGCAGCCTTTGCCACCTTACTTTTATAAGTGTCTACAGAAATTGGAATATCTAAATCCTTTTTTACTGCCTCAATTACCGGAAGAATGCGTGCAAGCTCTTCTTCTTCTGTAATCTGCTCATATGAAGGTCTTGTTGATTCTCCACCAATATCAAGAATGGCGGCTCCTTCCTCTATCATCTGCTCTGCACGCTTGCGTGCTGCATCAAGCTTGGAATATTTGCCACCATCTGAAAATGAATCGGGTGTCACATTCAGAATGCCCATTACATAGGTATGCTCTTTTGTGTC
>CAYMYV010000018.1:0-16878 GCA_964394775.1 uncultured Lachnobacterium sp.
AGAGCGCTTCGTTCGGGACGAAGAGGTCGCAGGTTCAAATCCTGTCACGCCGATTGAAAAACGAGTGAACACTGTAGGTGTTTGCTCGTTTTTTAATGCTGTCATTTTGTATACTATCAAATAATCTTTATATAGTCAAAAAAATTAAATTGCGTTATAATGAATTCAATGAAACACAAATAATTAAAGCAAGAAAACGGAGGGTATAACAATGAAGGATTGTAATTGCGGATATTGTATGAGAGGCGAGCTTTTGGACAAGTTCGGTATTGAAATTTGTGATTTGGATGTAAGCCAGCTGATTCTTTTTAAAGAACAGAGTCATCCGGGACGTGTGATTGTAGCATACAAAGACCATGTAAGCGAAATCGTAAACATCAGTGATGAGGAGCGTAATCGTTTTATGGCAGACGTTGCGCGTGCCGCAAAAGCGCTTCACGCAGCATTCCATCCAAAGAAAGTAAATTACGGCGCATACGGTGACACAGGCTGTCATCTTCATATGCATCTTGTTCCAAAATACGAGGATGACCCATTCGAATGGGGCGGAGTATTTGCAATGAATCCGGACAGAGTATATTTGTCAGAGAATGAATATGCAGATATGATTGAGAAGATTAAGGAAAACCTGTAAAATAGAGGATTCCTATGAAAAAAGAGATAATAGCAATGGAGAAAATGAAAATACAGGTATCATAGGAATCAATTGGGAACAAGAGAATAAGTAATATGTAAAATGGGATGTCATGCGACATCCCATTTTGTGTGAGAAAAATTTCTACTTGACAAATGTGTCTACATGCTGTAGTCTATACTTGACTACAAGATGTAGACACAATGGGAGGTGAGACGATGAAGGATATGAGATTAGGTGCAA
Organism: uncultured Lachnobacterium sp.; assembly: GCA_964394775.1. GTDB lineage: Bacteria > Bacillota > Clostridia > Lachnospirales > Lachnospiraceae > Roseburia. The sequence goes on from CAYMYV010000018.1 coordinate 878, forward strand.
TTGAATCACGTTTTGCAGATATTATCTGGAGGAATGAGCCAATTAGTACGGCAGACTTAATAAAAATCTGCGAGAAGGAATTGGGATGGAAAAGAACTACAACTTACACGGTGCTTAAGAGGCTAAGCGAGCGTGGGTTATTTCAAAATCAGGAAGGAACCGTAACTGCATTGCTTTCAAGAGATGAGTTTTACACCTTGCAGAGCAAGCAGTTTGTAGAGGAGTCCTTCCAAGGCTCTTTGCCAGCGTTTTTAACAGCTTTTACGAAAGGGAAAACCTTGAGCAGGGAGGAGGTTGCCCATATTCGAAAACTGATTGATTCTTATGAGGAGGAATAAGTATGGAAGCTTTGTTTTTAAAGGTTATCAATATGAGTATTGCAGCCAGCTGGCTAATACTTGCAGTTATCGTTGTGCGGTTTCTTTTGCAAAGAAGAGCACCGAGGTGGGTAAATTATATTTTGTGGGCGATTGTTGCAGTACGGTTATTATGTCCGATATCCATAGAAAGCATATACAGTCTTATGCCTACCCGTACAACCATATCCGAGGATATTGTATATGAACAGTATCCTGCAATTCAAAGCGGGGTGACGATTGTTGACGAAGTGGTAAATCCGGTTATTTCCGATGTGTTTGAAGCAAGCCCTGAAAACAGCGTAAATCCAATACAAATAGCACTTCTTGTAACGACAGCAATATGGATGGTAGGGATGGTAATCGCATGCGTATATGCAATAGTAAGCTTGCTATCCTTAAGAAAACAGGTGAAAGAAGCAGTTTGGTTGGAGGATAATATATGGCAATGCGACCATATACAAACTGCCTTTCTTTTGGGAATGATACGGACACGTATCTATGTACCTTCTGATTTGCAGGGAGAAAAACTGGCATATGTGATTGCGCATGAAAAATCACACATCAAATGGAAAGACCAATGGTGGAAAATGATGGGATATATTTTATTGACGATTCATTGGTTTAATCCATTGGTTTGGCTGGCATATGTCCTTTTGTGTAAGGATATTGAACTGGCATGTGATGAACGTGTAATTAAGGGATTGTCTATTGATGGGAAAAAGGCATATTCCGAAGCGTTATTGGAATGCAGTGCACCAGCACACATCATATCTGCCTGTCCGGTTGCTTTTGGAGAGGTAGGAGTGGAGACCCGTGTGAAATCTATTTTACAATATAAGAAGCCTGCGTTTTGGATTGCTATAGTGGGAGTGATAGCATGTGTTGTGATTGCACTGGGATTTCTTACTGTTCCGAAATCAGTAACAAACGAGGAGGTCGCCGGTGATTATTATTTGTCTGGGGAAGAGCTTTTAGAAGGCCAGAATATTCATCTATATGATGGCGGAGAGTTTGTAATATCTGCTTCTATGTTATCCAGTTATCTGGAACATGGTACATATGTAATAGACGGTAACATCATAACTGCAACGAACGATTTTGGATATGTATATGTATTTCGAGCAGATGGCGAGACACTTAAATTAATCTCTTCCCAGCCAAATGTCGCAAAAGAAGATTCTGATTACCCGGGGTTTGAGATTGTAAAAGGTTCTCTCTTTAAGAAGTATAGTAATCATGAAGAGCTGTTAGTAGACAGTAATCTAAGATTGACATCACCACCTACTTTAAGAGTTAGTGTCGGTGGTAAAGAGTATGAAGCGTGGAAGGGTTCTTACTCCTGGATGAGCATAAATAGTGATGGGACGTGGAATGGAAAGAACGCGGATGCTTCTCATCCAACGTCAAAAAAAGATGCTTTAGAGTTGATTGAGACCACTGACATGGTTGCGGTATTATCATTTGCGGTGTTTCCAGACAGCCTTACGGTAGGATGCTGGGAGGCGAACTCTTTGGGAGATTCATTGACAGAAGGTGAGGGGGTTACATGCATTGGAAATTTAATCCCTCTTAAAAAAGGGGATTATGTGTATTGTGTAACTGCGACATGGGAAAACGAGGAATATGAGGGAAGCGTAACCTATGGTTTTTATGTAAGTCGCGAGTAAAAATAGAAAGTGATAAAAGGGTTGCTGCAAGGTTTCATAACATTTGCGGCACCCTTATTTTTGCCCCACCACATGCACACTACTTCAAACGAGAGAATATTGAATTTCTAAAAGTGTGTTCTTGCTTTTGTCTATCATTTATGTCTTCTGAATGACCGACAATTCGTCAGGGGGTGTATGCGCCACAGAGACTTTTTTGGGAATTTCTTAGTTCTTCTTAGTTCGTCCGGCTAGTAAAATGTAAACAGCCACTCAATTGTCTGAACCGCTGCTTTTGCGGTGAGTTTTTGAGTGGCTGTTTTAATATCAAATTTACTAGCCGGACGAACTTAGAAGAACTTGAAAATCACAACTTAGTCTCTGTGGCGCATACACCCCCTGACGAATTGTCGGTCGGGCAGAAGACACAAAAACTTCAAGCAAGAACACACTTTAAGAATTTCTAATATTCTCTCCTAATTCGTAGTGTGCATGTGGTGGGGCAAAAAATAAGGGTGCCACAAACTATCAATTTTGCAGCAACCCTTTCTAAATTCAAAGCGCAAATTATAACTCAAACATATTATTCTCTTGTCTGGCCATGCAGATTTCCAAGTTTCCATTGCGACAACGAAGCGCATCTATGAATTCTTTTTCTTGAGCAGCATCCTTTAATGTGATGTTATACACCAATTTGAAAAGACTTCCAAGATTTGTTGTTTTTACCTGAAGCAATTCATAGCTTGAGGTGTATGTTTCCATTAAATCAGAGAATACTTCTGAATAGTTTAAGTCTTCCGGAATTGTGATGCGTAAGGTTTTGTCTAAGCAAGGTCTCTTGGTCTTACCAAAACCAATGTGGTTGTAAACAAACATACATGTGCCTAATACAAGGGCGAAAAGTACACAGTATCCAAGATAACCCATACCTGCGATAAGACCGGCACCCATAGCGAGGAAGATGGTTCCGATTTCTTTTGCGGTACCCGGTACAGAACGGAAACGAACAAGGCTGAACGCACCTGCAACAGCAACACCGGCACCTACGTTACCATTAACCATCATAATAACAACACATACTACTGCCGGAAGAATGGCAAGAGTTACAACGAAGCTCTTGGTGTAACGGCTTTTATATGTATATACCATTGCTAAGAAAAGTCCTACCAAAATAGCAACTGCAACGCAGAGTAAAAAGTCAGGTACTGCGATAGCTGCTGAAGTAGCTGTGTCTGTTTCAAATACTCCTTTAAATAATGAATCAAGCATAGTTTAATTCTCCTTCTTTCATTTGATTTTTTAATTTTGTAAGGTAAGCGGTACCATATTTAGAAAAGGAAGCCTTGAAAATATGGTTATCGCTAAGTAGCTTTGTCATCCAAAGAGGGATGGCGTCTTTGGTTTTTACTTCCATAAGAATCTGATTTGGTTCCAGGATTGGATTGCCGTAGATTCCTTTGTCTAAGGTTAAGTCATAATCCCGCCAGAGAACGTCACGGTCAAAGGTTACACGGAATTCCCGGTTGTCCTTATCATAATAAGCCTCACGCTTATAGGTAAGGAGCATCGCCGGTGCAATGCCTGCATAGTATTGCTTAAAGTAATCAATTTCGTTCGTAATCTGTGAGTGTGTATCAATCTCTCCGGAAAGAAGATAACGCATAGCATCTTTTTCTTTTAAGGTGACACGGCGTTTATAAACGACCTTTTTGTATTTCTTCTTTAATTCCACAAAGACCTTGGTATCTGCATTCGCGACACCATAGCTACGCAGTCGAAGCTTCTCTTTATATACAGGGTGCTCAATGGAGCGTCGAATGAGTTGAAAAGATGGGGTATCAAAATATAAGCTGCAGATGGTACTCTCACCATGTTCATCTGCAATCATGTGTTTGTCGAATTCTTCTTTGATAAGTGCAAGCTGTTCCGTTGTAATCATGTACTTGATTTCGTGTCGCTTGAATATCATTTGATCTGCCACAATATATCCTCCTTTCTTGAGATAATTATAAGTCGTAACCATCCAGGTTAATTATTAGATGCTCCTATCATAAATGATATTTGTGAAAAATGTTTGAACATTTCGTACATAGTTTTTACTTGTTTTTTACATGCTTGTGATAGTGAATTTTACGCACTATGGATATAGTAACATATGTAAGCAACAAGAGCAAACGGAACTTCAAGTTTCATGAAGCTTGCAGTTTCAACGAATTTGTAGATGGAATAGGAGAAAAAATATGAATAAGAAAATTGTAAAAGTATTAGCATTAGTAGCAGCATTGGGACTTATGACAAGCAGTATGACGGCATGTGGAAATTCACAGGAGGGTGAAAGCGGCCTAAGCGGAACGATTAGCTTAAACGGAAGCACTTCCATGCAGAAGGTGTCAAATGCACTTCAGGAAGGATTTATGAAAGCAAACCCAAATGTAACCGTAAGCGTTGAGTTTACAGGTTCGGGTACAGGTATTCAGGCAGTAATTGACGAAACAGCAGATATCGGTAATTCTTCAAGAAGCTTAAAGGATGAAGAAAAATCAGCAGGCTTGGTAGAAAATATTATCGCAATTGATGGGATTGCAGTAATCGTTGACAATGCAAACACAGTGTCTGACATCACATCCGAAGAATTAGTAAGCGTTTATACCGGCGAAATCACTAACTGGAGTGAATTAGGTGGAACTGACCAGCCAATCGTAGTAGTAGGTAGAGAATCAGGCTCTGGTACAAGAGGCGCATTTGAAGAATTATTAGAGATTGAAGATTTATGTAACTATGCACAGGAAATTGATTCTACAGGTGGTGTTCTTTCTACAGTGGCAAGCACAGCAGGTGCAATCGGATATGTATCACTAGACGTTATTGATGACAGTGTAACCGTTATGGCAATTGATGGTGTAGTTGCTTCTGAAGAGAATATTGTAGCAGGAAGCTATTTGCTTTCAAGACCATTCGTTATGGCAACCAAGGGTGCAATTTCTAACCAGAGTGAGTTGGTGCAGGCATTCTTTGCATATATTGAGTCAGAAGAAGGACAGGCAATCATCAAAAAGGTTGGACTTATTCTTCCGGAATAAAAAGAATCAGGTGAATGAATTATGGAGAAAAAACGTGCAAGTGAACAGATTGCAAAATGGATTTTTACAGTATTTGCAATTGTAGCAATTGTAGCAGTAGGTTCCATAACAGTATATATGATTAAAATCGGTACTCCGGCCCTCTCACAGGTCGGAGTTATCGACCTGTTATTTGGAACGGAGTGGAAGCCAACAGCGGAGAATCCGTCGTTTGGTATATTTTACGTTATACTTACATCAATTTTTGGAACCGTGGCGTCGCTTCTCGTTGGTGTGCCAATTGGTTTGCTGACAGCCGTCTTTTTGGCGGAAATCGGAAATAAAAAGCTGGTAGCGGTTGTGCAGCCGGCAGTGGAGCTTTTGGCAGCAGTACCATCTGTTATTTATGGTTTGCTGGGTATTATGATTCTAAAACCATTTATTTATAAGCTGGAGCTGGCAATTTTTAAGGATGACCCGGGGCATCAGTTTACAGGTGGAGCGAACCTTTTGTCAGCAATTATTGTTTTGGCAATTATGATTTTACCAACCGTAATTAATATTAGTACATCCGCCATTCGTGCAGTACAGCCGGCGATAAAATCAGCTTCTCTGGCATTAGGTGCAACCAAAATCCAAACCATTTTTAAGGTGGTGCTTCCGGCTGCAAAATCGGGAATCATGACAGCGGTTGTATTGGGAATGGGAAGAGCCTTAGGAGAAGCAATGGCGATTAATCTGGTTGCAGGTGGGGCGGTTCATCTGCCGCTGCCATTTCATTCCGTGCGCTTTTTAACTACGGCGATTGTTAGCGAAATGAGTTATTCGTCCGGATTGCATCGTCAGGTGTTATTCACAATTGGTTTGGTATTGTTTGTGTTTATTTTATTTACAAACATCGTTTTAACACGATTGATTAAGAAAGGAGAAGCAGAATGACGAATAGCATATGTAAGAAAAAAGTGCGTATTACAGATTCCATCTTGTATGGTCTTATTTATCTGTGCGCCGGAATATCTGTACTCCTTATCGTGGGAATTATCCTGTATGTATTTTGGAATGGAGCAGACAAGGTAAATTGGGAATTTCTTACTACAACCACGAGCTTTTTAAATGATACGGTTGGAATTGCGGGTAATATTTTAAATACCATTTATATCATTGTGTTGACGATGCTGATTGCAACACCGATTGGTGTGGGGGCAGCTATTTATCTCAATGAATATGCAAAACCGGGAAAGCTGGTAAAAATCATTGAACTGGCAACAGAGACATTATCCGGCATCCCATCCATTATTTTTGGCTTATTCGGTATGATGTTTTTTGGAACTACATTAGGACTGAAGTATTCGATTCTGACAGGTACATTAACACTCTCGCTTATGGTATTGCCGCTTATTACCAGAAATACACAGGAGGCGCTAAAAACGGTGCCAAACAGCTATCGCCAGGGTGCGGTTGGACTTGGGGCAGGAAAATGGTATACGATTCGCACCATTTTGCTTCCGTCCTCGATGCCCGGAATTATTACAGGTGTGATTCTGGCAATCGGACGAATTGTAGGAGAGTCAGCAGCACTTTTATATACAGCAGGAAGTAGTGATTTGTTACCGGCTACGGCAAAGGGGTATCTGGATAAGATTTTTCAATCAGGCGGAACACTTACCATTCAGCTGTATTTGAGCGCATCAAAGGGCGAATTTGATGTGGCATTTGGAATCGCGGTAGTGCTTCTGGTGATTGTGTTGGGGATTAATTTTGCAACGAAGCTTCTTGCGAAGAAATTTGATGTTAATAAATTGTAGTGCCCAAAACGATACCAGAGCTTTTGATTCGGCGATGGATTAGTTGATGCACTACAAAATTTGGAGGAGAATTACATGAATAAAAAGACAAAGATTCAGGTGCGGGATTTAAATCTTTGGTATGGAGATAATCATGCACTGAAAAATGTAAGTATGGATATCAAAGAGAAGAGCATTACTGCCTTTATCGGTCCATCCGGATGCGGGAAATCCACCTTTTTAAAGACATTAAACCGAATGAATGATTTGGTGGATGGTGTAAAAATTACAGGTGAGCTTTTGTTGGATGGTGAAGATATATATGGTCCGGGCGTGGATACAACTGCCCTTCGTAAGAAGGTGGGGATGGTGTTCCAGCAGCCGAATCCTTTTCCAATGAGCATCTATGATAATATTGCGTATGGACCTCGTGTTCACGGAATCAAAGATAAGGAAACCTTGGACAGAATTGTAGAAGAAAGCCTTCGTGGCGCAGCAATTTTTGACGAGGTAAAGGACCGTTTGAAAAAATCAGCCCTTGGATTGTCCGGTGGGCAGCAGCAGAGAATCTGTATAGCCAGAGCGCTTGCGGTGAATCCGGAGGTTCTGCTTATGGATGAGCCAACCTCAGCTCTTGACCCAATCTCTACCTTAAAGATTGAGGAGCTGATGGAGGACTTAAAGAAGAAATACACGGTTGTAGTTGTAACCCATAACATGCAGCAGGCAGCACGAGTGTCGGATGACACTGCATTTTTCCTTGTGGGAGAAATGGTAGAGTTTCATGATACACAAACAATTTTTTCTTATCCGAGAGATAAGAGGACAGAAGATTATATTACAGGGAGGTTTGGTTAATGAGAAAGAGATTCGACGAGCAGCTTGAACAGCTGAATCAGGAAATGCTGCAGATGGGAGGTATGGTAGAAGACGCCATCCAGAAAGCCATTGAGGCGCTGTTAAAACAGGATGTGGAATTGGCACAGTCTGTTATGGAGTCAGATGCCTTAGTAGACCAGAAACAAAAAGAAATCGAAAATATCTGCTTTACACTTTTGATGCAGCAGCAGCCGGTTGCATCTGACCTTAGAGTAATTTCGGCAGCACTTAAAATGGTAACAGACATGGAACGAATTGGAGATCACGCGGCAGATATTTCTGAGATAACAGTTCACCTTGCACATGAACCATATATCAAGAATCTTGAGCACATCAGCAAAATGGCATCCGAAACGATGTGGATGTTAATTCAGAGTATTGAAGCATATGTGGAAAAAAATGTAAAGAAAGCGACAAGTGTAATTACTCACGATGATATTGTAGATGAATTGTTTATTGAGACAAAGAAAGAGCTGATTGACCTGATTCATAAGGACAAGAATAATGGGGAACAGGCAACAGATTTACTCATGGTTGCGAAGTATTTTGAACGAATTGGAGATCATGCGACAAATCTTGCAGAGTGGGTGATTTTCTCCATCGATAAGCGTCCCCGTGGTTAAGTAAAATCTATCGGACTGTTTTGTAAAATCTATGTAAAATCTCATTTTTCGACTTTACGGGAAGTTTACAAACAAAAAAATCTATGTAATAATGGCGCTGTATGAACAAATGCGAATTTCGACAAAAAGGAGTCTGACATGGATTTTTTTGATCTTTTAACTATGATTGGCGGCCTTGCATTGTTTTTGTATGGTATGCATGCAATGGGCGAGGGCTTGTCCAAATTATCGGGCGGTAGATTGGAGAGTATCTTAGAGAAGCTTACCTCCAACCGTTTGATTGCTGTTTTATTAGGTGCAGGTGTAACTGCGATTATTCAGTCTTCCTCTGCAACAACTGTTATGGTAGTAGGTTTTGTAAACTCCGGTATTATGAAGCTGCAACAGGCAGTTGGGATTATCATGGGTGCCAATATTGGTACAACAATGACCTCATGGTTACTTTCACTTGTAGAGGTGGAAGGCAGCAGCTTTATTATGCAGATGCTAAAGCCAATGTCATTTTCACCAATTCTTGCAATCATTGGTGTTATTATGATTATGAGTGCAAAGGAAAATACGAAGAAGAGTGATATCGGCACGATCTTAATTGGCTTTGCGGTTCTTATGTTTGGTATGGATACCATGAGTGGTGCGGTTAGTGGATTAAAGGATGTTCCAGAATTTACCAGCATCTTAACCGCATTTGAGAATCCGATTCTTGGTATGCTTGCCGGTGCTGTGCTTACGGCTGTTATTCAGAGCTCATCTGCTTCGGTTGGTATTTTGCAGGCACTCTGTGCAACAGGTGCAGTAAGCTTTGGCGCGGCGATTCCAATTATTATGGGACAGAATATTGGTACATGTATCACAGCAATTATGTCTGCTATTGGTGCAAGCAAAAATGCAAAGCGTGCATCTATGGTGCATCTGTACTTTAACCTGATTGGTACAATTGTATTTATGTCGGTGTTCTATCTGATTAATTCATTTGTCAACTTCGATTTCCTGGAGGGTGCAGCGAGTGCAACAGGAATTGCTATTGTACATAGTGTTTTCAATATTGCATGTGCAATCTGCTGGTTCCCATTTGCTAACGTATTAGTAAAGCTTGCTACACTTACTATTCCGGATAAGGAATCTGATAAGAAGGAAGAAAAGAACGAGTTTGCACTACTTGACGAACGTTTCTTAGAGCAGCCGGCATTTGCAGTTGAAATGTGTAGAAAGGTTGCCATTAATATGGCGGAAGTAACCAAAGAGTCTATTTATTTAGCCTTAGACAGCATTGGGAACTATTCGGAAGAAAACGACAGACGTGTAAGAGAGATGGAAGACGAAGTAGACAGATATGAGGATGCGCTGGGCTCTTACCTTGTGAAGCTAAACAATAGAGATATCACGGCAGCGGACAGCCGTTCTATATCGGTAATCCTTCACTGTATCAACGACCTGGAACGTATTTCCGATCATTCTGTAAACATCATGGAATCTGCCAAGGAAATGCATGACAAGAAGCTTAGCTTCTCACAGAACGCGATGGCAGAATTTGAAGTGTTCTCAACTGCAGTCCGCGATATAATGGAAAAAACAGTGAGTGCGTATATTACCAACGATACCGAGACTGCAATAATGGTAGAGCCATTAGAGCAGGTAATTGACGGCTTGAATGCAGAATTGAAGCAGCGTCATATCAAGCGTCTTCGTAAAGGAAAATGCACCATTGAGCTTGGCTGGGTGCTTCAGGATTTATTAACGAATATCGAACGCGTATCCGACCATTGCTCTAATATTGCAATCTGTATGATTGAAGTAAAAGATAATGAATTCGAAGCGCATGGTTATCTGGAGCATTTAAAGGAAGACGATGTGAAATGGTTTGCAAATGCTGTTAGTGCATTAACTACTAAGTACAGACTTCCGGAAAATGTGATTAATGAAGAAGAAGCTGCGCTTGGACTAATTGTAAATCAGGAGCAATAGAAAGAAACCTATGGCATATATTTATATTGTAGAAGATGATAGTAATATCCGCGAAATTGAGACAATTGCATTAAAAAATACAGGACATATCATACACTCCTTTGATAATGCAAGGAGCTTTTATAGAAAGCTGGAGGAAAAGGTGCCGGATTTGGTCATCCTGGATGTTATGCTTTTGGATGAAAGCGGATATGAAATTGTAAAAAAAATCAGAAAAAATCCTGCAACCAGGAATTTGCCGGTTATGATGGTTACTGCAAAAACACAGGAAATCGACATGATTAAGGGCTTGGATGACGGAGCGGATGACTATATTAAGAAACCATTTTCTATTATGGAGCTAATCAGCCGTGTCAAAGCACTTCTTAGAAGAACGGTGCAGGAGGAATGCAGACTACTGGAACTGGAAGAAATTCGCATTGACCATGAGCGTCATGTGGTTTATGTGTGTGATAAGTCCGTAGAGCTGACCTTCAAGGAATATGAATTGCTAAGACTGCTGATGTCTAATGTGGGGGTCGTAATGTCCAGGGAGACGATTATGATTCACGTATGGGGAACCGATTTTGAAGGGGAATCCCGTACGGTGGATATGCATATTAAAACATTAAGACAGAAGCTGGGCGAAGCAGGCGCACATATTAAAACTGTGCGAAATGTAGGTTATGTAATCGAATAAATAAGGGTTACGTGTTCCACAATCTTAGCAAAACATGGAGCAGTAAAAAATGAGAAGAAAGATTAATTATCGTTTTATCGTAATCGCACTAATCGCTATACTAGTCACTCTGCTTGGGGTGACTAGTATTTATTATCATCTGTTTGAAGAGCAGGTAGAAAAGGACCTGCATATTCTGGCAGAGACGATGGTGCGTTCGGGGTTATTTAACAAAGAAAAAGAGGACGAGGTGTCATTTGAGTCGGAGGAGGTTCGTGTGACCTGGGTAGATGAGGATGGCACAGTCATATATGATAACTGGACACCTGCGAAGGAGATGGAGAATCATTCAAAGCGTCCGGAAATTGCAGATGCAATTGCAACCGGTCAGGGTGAACATATGCGTACCTCGGATACGCTGCAGATGAATACATATTATTATGCACTGCGAATGGAGGATGGTACGATTCTTCGTGTGGCAACTGATGCAGATAGCGGGGTGAGCATATTCCTAAGCTCTATGCCGCTTATGGTTTTTATCATTGGGTTAATTATTATACTATGTGTTTTTCTGGCAGATTATCTGGCAAAGAGTCTGATGAAACCAATTGTAGCGCTGGGGGATAGCTTAGAGGGAAAGCAGGGGTCGTCAGGAAAAGATGAAGTATATAAGGAGCTGGAGCCATTTGTCTTAACCATTCGTATGCAGCATGAGAATATTCTTGCTGCAGCGAAAATGCGTCAAGACTTTACTGCTAACGTATCACATGAATTAAAAACACCGCTTACTGCCATTTCCGGGTATGCAGAGCTGATTGAGAACAAAATGGTAACGCCGGAACAGGAAATCACGTTTCTTGGAGAAATTCGTAAGAATTGTGATAGACTTTTGACCTTAATCAATGATATTATTCGTTTGTCAGAGCTGGACAATACTACAGAAAACGAAGGCTTTGAGAATGTGGATTTGTATGAGCTGGCAAAAGAGTGCTCGGAGAATCTGAGAGTAAATGCGGGACGACGCAAAATAGACTTTACATTGAGCGGAAGTGAGTGTATGATTCGTGGTAACCGCGATATGCTCAGGGAGTTAATTGATAACCTGTGTGAGAATGCCATCCGCTATAACAATGAGGGTGGAATGGTTCTTCTGGAAATTGGAACTAAGGATGAAAGACCATATTTATCTGTTACCGATAATGGGATTGGTATTCCAAAGAAGTATCAGGAGCGTATTTTTGAACGCTTCTATCGCGTAGATAAAAGTCGTTCCAGAGAAACCGGCGGCACGGGCCTTGGACTTGCAATTGTAAAACACATTGTAGGGATTCATGGCGCAAAAATAACGCTGGATAGTGAGGAAGGCAAAGGAACTAAGATTACAGTTGTTTTCTAATGGTGTAATCCGGGGAAAAGGAGGCAGTTATGTATCAGGAAATTGCACAGCTTTTAATGTATGGAGTTACAGATAAAAATGAAATTCTCTATCAAATGGGAGACATCTTTGCCCGTTTTGAAAAAGGGGAATACGACAAGATGGAGCTGGTGCGCGACATCAATGCCCAGGTAAAACGTATTTTAAAAGCCGCAACGGATTATGGCTTTGATGATAATCTGTGGCATAATTATTTGACCTTCTATCTGATGATGAATGAGAATCCCTTCAGCCTAACCTGTGAGAAGGTTGGTGCGAGTGAGGGTAGTGTCAATGGCCTGGTGGAAAATGATTTTCGCATTTTTAAAGCACTCTTTGACTATGATTTTTCTGAAATTGAACAGGCGCTTGGAATCACCTGCTTCTCACAGATTTCTAATTACAGGGCGATTGTAAAAAAAGAGCTGATGTACAATAAGAATGTTAGCGGAAAGGTGCGTGCGCTTAGCAAACGCCTGGAGGCGGCTAAGGATGAAAAGGAGTTTTTCCGGGTAGTGACCGACTTCTATAAGGATTACGGAGTAGGTATGTTTGGTATGAACAAGGCCTTCCGTATTGAAGAAAACGGACAGGGTGGAATCTGCTTTAAACCGATTAATAACATGGATGCGGTTACGCTGGATGACCTGATTGGATATGAGATTCAGAAGAAGAAGCTGGTAGATAATACCACGGCCTTTGTGAGTGGAAGAAAAGCAAACAATGCGCTCTTATTTGGTGATAGCGGAACCGGAAAATCAACCAGTATCAAGGCCATCGTAAACCAGTTCTATGATGATGGGCTTCGAATGATTGAAATCTACAAGCATCAGTTTAAATATCTCTCAGCAGTAATTTCTGAGATTAAAAACCGTAATTATAAATTTATTATTTATATGGATGACTTGTCCTTTGAAGAATTTGAAATCGAGTACAAGTATTTGAAGGCTGTAATTGAAGGCGGCGTGGAAACAAGACCGGATAACATCTTGATATATGCAACCTCAAACCGTCGCCATCTGATTAAAGAAAGCTGGCGCGACAGAAACGATACGGATGCAGCAAATGATAAGCATCATTCTGACACCGTGGAAGAAAAGCTGTCTTTGGTGAATCGTTTTGGTGTAACGATCAGCTTCTCAAAGCCAAGTCAGAAGGAATTCTTTAATATTGTAATTGAATTGGCAAGACGTGAAGGCATTACCATGTCTGATGAAGAATTAAAAGCAGAAGCAAACAAATGGGAATTAAGCCATGGCGGACTTTCCGGAAGATGCGCGCAGCAATTTGTGAATTACTGTTTAGGTATGCAAAAGTAAGTAAAAGAGATGTGCCATCAGCGAGAGCCTTAGCTATGTAGCGAGAAAGACCGCAAAGCGGTCGGGGTCGAGCTGGCATGCCTAATAAACATACAATATTTCAGGAGGAACTATGCTCTATCAAATCTCAAATGGCGCAGTCGTATTTGGCGACGACGTCATTTTGCATGATATTTATTTTGAAATTAGAAATACCGAAAAAATCGCAGTTGTTGGGCGTAACGGCTGTGGGAAAACTACATTGCTGAAGCTAATCAATGGGGATGTGGAGCTGTACCAGGAGGATGGAGAAGAAGGCTCTATCGCCATGGCAGGAAAGCCACAGATTGGATACCTGAAGCAGATTGCCTTTGATGACCCGGACCTAACCCTCGAAAAGGAAATCCGTAAGGCGTTTGCACCAATGATTGCCATGAAGGCAGAGGTGGAAGCGGCAGCAAAGGCGCTGGAAACAGACCATTCAGAGGAAAAGGTCAAGGCATACACGGCGTTAGAGGAAAAGTTCCGTGATTTGGGCGGATATTATTTTGAAAAAGAATATGAAGTACTGATTCGTAAGTTTGGCTTCTCAGAAGAAGAGAGAAAGAAGCCGCTTAGTGATTTTTCCGGTGGACAGCAGACGAAGATTGCGTTTATTAAGCTGCTTCTAAGCAAGCCGGATATCCTGCTTTTGGACGAGCCTACCAACCATTTGGATATCACGACGATTGAGTGGTTAGAAGGCTACTTAAAGAATTATCCAAAGGCGGTTGTGGTAGTATCTCATGACCGTATGTTTTTGGATAATATTGTAGATGTGGTATATGAAATCGAGTACGGAACTGCAAAGCGTTATCCGGGCAACTATACCTATTTCATGGCGCGTAAGAAGGAAAATTACGAGAAGCAGTTGAAGGATCATCTTGCACAGCAGAAGGAAATTGAGCGTTTGCAGCGTATGGTTGACCGCTTCAAGGGAAAGCCAACCAAGGTATCTATGGCACGCTCTAAGCAGAAGGCCATTGAACATATGGAGATTATTGAGGCACCGGACCGCTACGATAACCGTACCTTTCATGCCCATTTCCAGCCACAGGTAGAGACCGGAAATGATGTCCTATTTGTATCAAAGCTCGAGATTGGTTATGATGAGCCGCTTTCTACGGTGTCAGTGGATTTGAAGAAGGGGGAAAAGCTGGGTGTTTTAGGTGGAAATGGTCTGGGCAAATCGACCTTCCTAAAAACAATTGTAGATAAAATTCCTGCGCTTTCCGGGGAATACAAATATGGTGTCAATGTGCAGATTGGATATTTTGACCAGCAGATGGCAATGTATCAGAGCAATAAAACCGTGCTTCAGGATTATTGGGATGAATTTCCAAATCTGACAGAGACAGAAATTCGAAACTCGTTGGGCGCATTCCTTTTTACAGGAGAGGATGTGTTTAAAAATATCAGCATGCTTTCCGGTGGAGAAAAGGTGCGTCTGGCTCTTTGTAAAATCTTAAAGAGAAAGCCAAATGTATTGATTCTCGACGAGCCTACCAATCACATGGATATTGTAGGGAAAGAGACCTTGGAAACGATGCTAAAGGATTTTAAGGGAACGCTGATTTTTGTATCGCATGACCGATATTTTGTAAAGCAGGTGGCAACACAGCTTCTGGTTTTTGAAGATGGCGGCACGAAGCTCTATAAATTTGGTTACGAGGAATATCAGGAAAAGCTGGAGAAGGAAGAAGCTGCGGATATCGGCGGCTACAAGGCAACGATGGAGCTTGGCGGGCTGATTAGCAATAAAGGAGCTGTAAATGCCTCCGGTGTTGGAAACAGTATCGGTGCGTCAGGTGTAGCAGGCGGCGCGAAGAAGCCAAATGTCAACATCGGAAAAGAACGTTCTAAGGTTGAGAAAAAGGTGAAGCGCGCGGAAGAAGAATTGGCGGCAAAGGAAGAAAAACTAGAAGCCTTAAAAGCAGAGCTTGTTTGTCCGCAATACCAGTCCAGCTATTCCAAGCTGACAGAAATTCAGGGAGAAATTGATGCCTTAGAAGAAGAAATTATGGCAGATATGGAGGTCTGGGAAGAGCTTTCCTCGCAGCTGGAACAGCTTTTGGCAGAGGAAAATGCTCAGAAATAGCGACAATTGTCCGACAATTTGCTTAAAAATATTAAAATTGCATAAAAATAATTGCTAAAAATGACAAGTTGTAGTATAATCTTTCTTAAGATAAACACTTGTCATTTTTTATAAGTATTTATCTAATAAACTGCAAAGGGGTTGACAGCATGAGAATTACAATCACAGGTAGAAACATCGAA
>CAYMYV010000019.1:0-16874 GCA_964394775.1 uncultured Lachnobacterium sp.
TTCCGGTCGCCGGCATTAAAAAAACATCCAACGATAGTTGGGTGGTTTTTTAATGCCGTATTCACGAACGGAATGAAGAAGAACGCTTAAAAATATTTTTGTATTAGTGCAGAAATTACAAGTTTCGTTTGGCAGATAGCTCAAAAAACCTGCGTTTTTAGTTAAAATAACTGAAAATACATATTGTGCAACCGATTGCGCTTGCAATATTGACGGAAGCGTAGTATAATCAACTCATGATATGAAGTGCATGTGCACTTTATATAAAACAACTTTATTTCATTTTATAAGGAGAGGAAAAAGATGAAAAAGAAATTATTATCATTACTTCTCGTTGCAGCAATGGGCGTTTCAATGCTCGTTGGATGTGGCGGTGCAGCAGACAATTCTGAAGGTAACGGTTCAGAAAACGCTGGATCAGAAAACGCTGGTTCAGAAAACACTGGAAACGGTGAGTTCCAGGTAAATCAGGAAGCAATTGACAAATTAATCGATGCTTCAAAGGGAACAACAATCTCTCTTGAATTGTGGTGCTCTGAGACAGATGCTTACCAGACTGTTATGAAAGAAGTAGTAGCTGCTTTTGAAGCTGCTTATCCAGATGTAGACTTCGACATTACAATCGGTGCACAGTCAGAAGCTAACACAAAAGACCGTGTATTAGAAGATCCAGAAGCAGCAGCTGACGTGTATGTATTTGCTGGTGACCAGATTGCTGAATTAGTAAAAGCTGATGCTCTTCAGCCAGTAGCTTCATACTATACATATGATGTAGTTAATGAAAATGGTAGTGGTGCAGTAGATGCAGCTTCAATCAATGGACAGATGTATGCATATCCATTCACATCTTCAAACGGATATTTCTTATACTACAACACAAATTATGTAACAGCTGAACAGGCTCAGTCTTGGGAAGGCTTATTAGAAGCTGCTAAGGCTTGCGGTGGTAAAGTAGGTATGAATCTTGGTGATGGTTGGTATGCGTTCGGATTCTTCGCAGGTGGCGGATGTAACTTATCATACGACGGAACAGTTAACTCATGTGACTGGAACAGCGCAAGAGGCCTTAAGGTTGCTGAAGCAGTTATGAGTATTGGTACAAATGCAAACTTCATTTCATGCTCTAACACAGATGCTACAGGTATGATGGCAACAGACCCATCTTCTTTAATTGCATATGTAGATGGTACATGGGATGCTGAACCTGTTTCAGCAGCTATGGGTGATGGTTATGCAGCTACAAAGCTTCCTACATTCAACGTTGATGGCGAAGCAGTTCAGATGGGCTCATTCGCTGGACACAAATTAGTAGGTGTTAGCTCATTCTCTGAAAACGTTGGCTGGGCTATGTTATTAGCTGAATGGATTACAAATGAAAACAACCAGACAAAGATTGGTCTTGCAGTTCAGGAATGTCCTGCAAACTATGTGGCATCACAGAACGAAGGTTTTGCAAGCAACACAGCACTTGCAGCACTTGCAGCTCAGTCTCCATATTCACAGCTTCAGTATGTTGGAGACAACTACTGGACACCGGCAGCTTCTCTTGGTGCTATCTTAGCTGAAGGTACAACAGATCTTCAGAAGGCTCTTGATGATGCAGTAGCTGGTATCACACAGCCATAATAGAAGTTTAATTTGTAAAGTAATATTTATAAAGTAAGTATAAATAGCAACCCACATACCACGGGTGTGTGGGTTGCATTTTTAATATGAAGCCGTAAACAACTCTGAGAGGGGTTCTATATATGAAAGCAGCAGTGAAAAACCTATTACAGGGAATTGTAAAATTTTTTAGTGATTTTGGAACAGCTATCGCAAAGGGTGATATCTGGACCAGATTGTCCTTGGTTGTTATGGGTGCCGGATATTTCGGCAGAAAACAATATGGAAGAGCCATCCTTATGACAGCACTTCAGGTTCTGTTTGTGTGGTTTCTTTTCGGATTTTCATGGGAATATCTGATGAAATTCGATACCTTGGGTGATGTAGAGCGAGTATCTGTATTTGACCCAATCACAATGACGAATATTGTAAACGACTATGATAACTCACTTCTCATTTTGTTAATGGGAACACTTTCAATTATTGTTATCGTCTGTTTTGTATTTTTATATATTACGAACGTAAAAAACGCTTATAAGGTTCAGGTGGCGCAGGCGAATGGGGAGCATCTTCCTACCTTTAGAGAAGATTCAAAGTCCATGATTAACGAACGCTTCCATATCACATTGTTGACCTTGCCAAGCTTAGGTGTAGTTATATTTACTATTGTTCCACTGGTATTCATGATTCTTGTTGCATTTACAAACTATGATGGGGATCATTTGGCACCTGCGAAGCTGTTTACCTGGGTTGGATGGGATAACTTTGTCAGCTTGTTTACACATTCTCAGACAGTTACCTTTGGATACACCTTCGTTCGTGTATTAGCGTGGACACTGATTTGGGCAGTTGCAGCAACCTTTACAACCTATATTGGTGGTATTTTGTTAGCAAAGCTTATTAATGATAAGCTTACATTTGGTAAGAAATTCTGGAGAACCTGTTTTGTGGTTACAATTGCAATTCCGCAGTTCGTTACCCTACTGTTAATTGGTAAGATGTTCGGTAACTATGGTATTATCAATGGTATGTTAGCAGATACAGGGGTTCTGGAGTTTTTACAGAAAATTGGGTTAGTAAGTGAAGGACTTACCTATATTCCATTCTTAACGAAACCGGGCTGGGCACATGTTATGATTATCCTTATCAATGTCTGGATTGGTGTTCCATATCAGATGTTGATTGCAAGTGGTATCCTTATGAATATTCCAAGTGATCAGTTAGAAAGCGCCCGCATTGACGGTGCAAGCAATCGACAGATTTTCTGGAAGATTATTATGCCATATTACCTGTTTATTACAGGTCCATCACTGATTACATCATTTATTGGTAATATTAATAACTTTAACGTAATTTACCTGTTATCAAGTGCTAGTGGATATACGACAACGAATATGGCCTTTGCGGCTTCTAATGCAAAGGAAATTGACCTATTGGTTACCTGGTTGTTCTCGTTGACCAATGATTATTCTGATTATAAGATGGCATCCGTTATTGGTATCGTTGTATTTGTAATTTGTGCATCATTTACGTTACTTACATACACCAGAATGATTAAGGGAGATAAAGAGGAGGAATTCCAATAATGAAAAAGATATTGAATATAATTTGGAGACATTTGTTGTTGGCTTTTCTTACACTTATCTGGTTGATTCCAATCATTTGGTTGGTGGTAACATCCCTGAGCGGATATAAGGGAATAAATACGCTTCACTTCTTCCCTGAAGAGTGGACAATTTATAATTATGTTCGTTTATTTACCGAGCCAGATACCGCTGCGAATTTTCCGGCGTGGTTTAAGAATTCGATGATTATCGGTATTGCATGCTGTATCATTTCTACATCCTTTGTAGTTATGGTATCCTATGCATTTAGCTGTATGCGTTTTAAAGCCAGAAAAGGTTTGATGAGCTTCTCAATTATTTTGGGAATGTTCCCGGGCGTACTTTCTATGATTGCTGTATACTTTGTACTTAAGCTATTTAACTTAACAGATAGTCTCCTTGGTCTTATTATTGTATATTCTGCTGGTTCCGGTTTGGGATATTTGATTTGTAAAGGATTCTTCGATACAATTCCTGTATCTCTTCGTGAAGCGGCTAAGATTGAAGGTGCATCAGAGTTTACAACCTTTACTAAGGTAGTACTTCCACTTTCAAAGCCTATTATTGTATATACAGTAATTAACTCCTTCCTTGCACCATGGATGGATTTCGTAATGGCAAGACTTATGATAAAATCAAAGAACGCTGAGAACTGGACAGTTGCAATTGGTTTATATAACCTATTGGATAGAAATCTGGTAAATGACTATTTCTCTCTGTTCTGTGCCGGTGGTGTAATCGTTGCAATTCCAATTTCTGTATTGTTCGTAATCATGCAGAAATTCTATGTAGAGGGTGTAACCGGTGGTGCTGTAAAAGGCTAATCAATCAGAACAATATAAGGGCTTGCTTCCGAAAGGAAGTAAGCCTTATTTTCAATTAAACAAGACATTTTTGTGGATTGTTCAGAAAGCGAGGATTTATGAAAAAGAGATTTATAGCACTTCTGTTGTTAATCTGCATGCTAAGCACCGGTTTACTTACATCTTGTGGTGAGGCTTCAGGCAATGGAACAGATGAATATGTGGCAACAGATGCCCTGGAGGCTATGAGCCACATAAATACTCAGGAGCTTAATATCATTGACGATAATTACCGCAATGTATATGAAATTTTCCCATATAGCTTCTGCGATAGTAATGGCGATAAGATAGGTGATATTCAGGGTATTATCAGTAAATTGGATTATATCCGGGATTTAGGCTTTACTGCAATCTGGTTAACTCCGGTTCATCCGTCTACAACCTATCATAAATATGATGTTGCAGATTATTACGATATTGACGCTGAATTTGGTACGTTAGAGGATTATGAGCAGCTGATTGCAGAGTGTCATAATCGGGGAATTGATATCTATATGGATTTGGTTGTAAATCATACCTCAGATACACATGAATGGTTTACAACGGCAAAAAAATATATACAGTCCTTAGATGCCGGGGAAGAGCCTTCGGTCGAGGAGTGTCCATACGTGGACTACTATGTATTTTCGCAGGAAATTGCCGGTGGTTATACAGATTTGGGAAATGGCTGGTATTATGAATCACAGTTTTGGAGCGGTATGCCGGACTTGAATCTGGATAGCGAAGCCGTCCGAAATGAAATTGACAAAATTGTAGAATTCTGGCTAGACAAAGGCGTAGATGGATTCCGTTTGGATGCAGTTACCTCATATTACACAGGAAACGATGCCAAAAACATTGAATTTCTCACATGGTTAAATACCTGCGTGAAGGAGAAAAAAGCAGATGCATATATCGTTGGGGAATGCTGGACCAACTCAGTTACATATACCAATTATGCGGCGAGCGGTATCGACAGCTTCTTTAACTTTGATTTTGCTACAAACACAGGCACCATTGCAACTGTAATTCGTGGAGGTTCTGCACTGACGTATGGCAACAAAATTGTTTCTACTGCGGCCTTGTACAAAGCGCAGAATGAGAATTATATTGATGCCGGATTTACCTCCAACCATGACAACGCTCGTGTAGCAGGTGTTCTGGCTGGTGAGGATGGCAAGCTGAAAATGGCTCAGGCGATGGCGATGCTGATTGGTGGTTCTTATTATCTCTATTATGGTGATGAGATTGGTATGAAGGGCTCTGGAGATGACCCTAACAAGCGTGCACCAATGAACTGGGTAGAGGACTCATCGGGTGAGGGTATGTGCCGTCTGTCAGAGATGACACAGACTGTGAAAATGTCCAATGGTACGGTAGAATCCCAGCAGGCGGATAAGAACTCACTATATTATTACGTTCAGCAGGCAATGAAGCTCCGTAATACCTTCCCTGAAATTGCAAGAGGGGAGACTGTGGTAATTACAGAATGCTCAAATGAGGATGTGGTGGTATTGAAGAAGATTTACAATGGGGAAGAGCTTCTCATTGTTATGAATATCTCAGAAAATGCAAACACAGTGGATTTGTCAACGGTGAGCATCAATGGAAAGGAGGCTGGAAAGCTTGAGGTGGTTGGAACCCTTCTTGATACAGCCGAAATGGTTACCGTAGAAGGCAGCACCTTATCCCTGCCGGCCTACGCAATTGAATTCTTGAAATAAGCACAAGGGGGCTTTCGCATAATCGGATCATGATTATGCGAAAGCCCCCTATATACTCCTACAGGCTGTCGGGCGGTCAAAAGACACAAACACATCGAGTTGGAACGTGCTTTAAGAAATTCTAATATTCTCATCTCATTCGTAATATGCATGTGGCTGAGGACGCAATTTCCTATAAGGATTCGGGTGTCAAAAGGTGCATCTACATATTATGTATGGCAAATAAACTGTACTTGTGCAATTTGCCAATTCAAGTTTTAGAAAGCCCCTTGTGCTTATTTCATCATTTCCTTGTGTTCAATGAGCATGCCTTGAATGCGATTCTGGAAGTATGCTCCGATATGCTTCTGGTCTTCCGGACTAAGCTCTGCGTAGGTAATTGGTTTGCCGTATTCGATGATTACGTTGCCCTTTTTCGCCCAAGGGAATTGATTCTCGAAAATGCGGTTGGTTCCGGTGATTGCTACAGGAATAATCTTGCAGCCGGTTTTTTGGGCAATTTTGAAGCTTCCGTCCTTGAATGGAAGGATAGAAGTACTATCCTCTTTGTCGCGGTTTCTGGTGCCCTCCGGGAAGATGAAAATGGAGATTCCATTTTTAATCTTATCAATGGAGTTTAGAATCATCTTCATGCCTTGCTTGATATCATGACGGTCAAGGAATTCACAGTGAAGGCGTTTCATCCATGCGCGAAGAGCAGGGACCTTCAAGATACCGCTTTTGGCAACGTAGCCGGTAAGGTTTGGGCATCGGGAGTAGGTAAGTACGACGTCCACCATACTTCTGTGGTTTGCAACGTATAATACTGCTTCATCCTTTGGGACATTTTCTTCGCCAAGGAAGGTGGTTTTGGCACCGGCCAGGAAGGCAACGCCTTTTAAAATGAATTGCACGATGCTAAGCTGGCAGATGTCAGCTGTGTATGGAGCGAATTTGCGGATAATCCAGAAAATGCCAAGCAGGGAATATCCAACTATTAAGAATCCAATAATTAAAGAAAATGCTAATATTGTTCTCATAAGTAACCTCGTAATTATGTTTATACCTAACTAATTTATTATAACTAGGAAATCTTGGAAAATCAACGTGCAAAATAAGTACTTAAGTACTATTGATAATGGTTTAACGCTTTGCTATACTAAAGCTACACTAGATGTAGTAGGAGGTTAAGTATGAAACAGCAAGATATCTCAAAAGTACGCGCTTCGGTCCGTCAGCAGTGCGGAAATCGGGTAATGATACAGTTAGATCGTGGACGTAACAAGGTTGATATTCAGACTGGCACACTTCAGAAGGCTTATCCAAGTGTGTTCACCATATTAGTGGATGACGAGAATGAAGTAAATCCTCCACAGTTATTATCATTTAGCTATACCGATATTATTACAAAAGATATTCGTATGAAGCTCTGCTAAAAGTCATAAAATCCTTTTGCTTTGAATATGTATTGATATACAGAGATTCGGAGTAGGGGGATTTTTTTAATGAAAATAAAGAATAAGGCGTTTACACAGATTACGCTGGATGATGATTACATAGTTCGTGACAATAAACCGGATGTGATTCGCGTGATTTATACCCATGGCGATACAGTGTTGGAAGATACAAAGGTGGGAAATGGCAATCTGTGGGTTACAGGTAAGCTGCGTTTTCATACGTTGTATCAAAGTGATGACGAGAGTAACAGGCTGGAGGGAATTTCCGGAGAAATTCCGTTTCAGGAAAAGCTGGTAATGGACGAACTGGAGAATGGCGACGATTTGTCGGTAGATGTGGAGATTGAAGATTTGTCGGTGGGTATTATCAATTCCAGAAAACTGATGGTTCGCGCCGTTTTAAACATGTCTGCAAAAAGTATGGAAGAAGGTATGGAAGCGGAAGGCTATGTGGTTCCATCGGATAGAAATTATGAGCAGAAAACGGTTACAATGCCGATGCTGTCCGTGGTGTGTGAAAAAAAGGACATGATTCGCATGCAAAAGGAAATCAGCTTGCCAAATTCAAGAAGTAATATTGCCAATATTCTTTTTTCGCAGGTGGATTTTCGAAATGAAGAAATACAGTTGCAGGAGGAAAAGGCCGTTATTCAAATGGATGCCCAGATGGTGGTAATCTACCGTAGCGAAAGCAATGGAGAGTATGAGTACTTTGAGACTGTGGTGCCAATGAATGGGACAGTCGATTTGCCACGTATCAATGGTGACGAGGTCTTTTGGAGCAAGGTGACACCGAGGGAGATTGTGGTAGAGCCGCGCAGCGATTACGATGGGGAAGCGCGCATGATTGGGTTGGAAATCACGATGGCAGTGGACATCTGTGTTTATCGGGAAGAGATGCAGGATATTTTGCTGGATGCCTATTCCTTGGAATGTGAGTTACAGGTGGAAAAGGCACCATATGAGCTTAGCCAGCTGCTTGTCAAGAATCTGTCTAAGGTGCGTATCATGGAGCAGGTGCAGTTAGAGTCCAATCAGGATAGAATTCTCCAGATTTGCGGCTGTAGCGGAAAGCTTACCATTGACCATATGGAAAATGGTGTGGCGGGAAATGGAATTCAGGTAGAGGGGTTATTAACCGTACACATTTTATACAATACTACTGAGGATGCTATGCCATATGCACATTGCAGCAGTCAAATACCATTTGAACAGTTTATTGAAATTGACGGAGTATCAAGGGATACTGACGTAAAAATGGATGCGCATATTGAACAGCTGCAGGTAAATCTACTCGACAATATGGAATATGAGGTAAAGGCCGTTATTCAAATTGGCGTCCTTGCATTAAAGAATGTGCTCGTAGACCGCGTAGTAGCTATCAAGGAGCAGCCGCTTGATATGGATGCGTTGCAGAAGCAGCCGGGTATGATTGGCTGTGTGCGTAAGGAAGGCGAGGATTTGTGGGATATTGCGAAGCGTTATCATGCAACCACAGACAATATTATAGAAATTGCGGATAAAGTATTGGTTGTCAAACAGGTCCACTAGTGATACTATTATAAACTATAAGGGAACAAACCAAAGATAAGGAGAATATTTATGGAAAATAACGATTATTGTGCACCGGAGCAGGAGCAGAACAACTCTAGTGATTATGGAAATCCATATAACTACTCAAATACAAGCTATGAGAATCCAAATTACTCAAATCCAAATTACACAAATAATCCGTATGGACAGAATCCGTATGGACAGAGTCCGTATGGCCAGAATCAGTATGGCCAGAATCAGTATGCGAATCTGGGCGGTGTGATGGTGGATGATAAGGGAAGACCGCTGAAAAATCATTTTGCATTAAAATTGGTTCTTTCCATTATTATGATATTGATGTGCTGTTTCAGTCCATTGGTATCTATTTTGGGAATTATCGGTCTGGTATTTACGTGCATGGCAAATAGCGCTTATAACCAGGGAAATCCACATGAATTCAAAACCAAAGATAAGGTTTCCACCATTCTGTTGTCTATTGGTGGTGTAATAGCAGCATTGATAATCATATTATATGTGGTTGTGATTGCATTCACTTTTACAAATAATGACTTCTGGGAGATGTACGGAGATATTTACGATGAAGTTTATAGCGAAATGTACGGCGACCTTTATGGAGACGATTGGGAAGATGAAATCTGGGGTAACACAGATTATAGCGGAAGTATTACAGAAGAATACCCGGGAACGAATTTGACTCCGCTTGTAGAGGGATTTAATCAGTTTACTTATAATGGTATGGCGTACGAAGTGCCAATGTCATATAATACTTTTCTTGGTATGGGGTATACGTTAGAAGCCTTTGACGAAACAATCGTATTTGAAGCAGGCGATTATGAGGCTTATGAATTTATCATTAGTGATGATTATACAGGAGTAGTTCGAATCTCCAATAATTCGAATCAGCAGCTGCTTATCACAGAGTGTGAGATTGATTACATCTGCTTCTATAGTCAAGATGCATATGATGGGGTAAATAGTTCCGGAATTAAGTATATGGAGTTATATATTGTTGGAGAGCTGTCTATAGCTAGTGAATATGAGGAATTCGAGAAAGTTCTTGGAACCCCATATTATGTGTATACAGAAACTGATGAGAAGTATGGGGATTTTGTTACCTATCAATGGCTGTACGAGGGAACTACTGAGATACAGCGTTTAGAAATCTCGTTTTTCGATGGAGCAGTGTGCGACTTTGCCATAGACCATTACGAATACTAATAGCATGATACAAATGAAAGGCTGTTGCAATTGCTTGTTTTGCGATGGCCTTTTTTGTGTTATAATAGTGTGTAGTATGTCGGTTAATACATATGTGGAGGGTAAATGAGACATTTTTACAGAAGATATTCTCAGAAATTGAATAGAATCCTATCAATAATGCTTGCAATAGCGATTTTGATTGGTGTGCCAGCGGTTGGAAAAGATTTCTATTTTGCAACTCCGGAAGAAAATAAGAATCAGGCGGAGAGCGAATTGGATGGTTTAAACAGCGAGATTTCAGGCATACAGGGAAGTCAGGAGGAGACACGCATTGAGCTTAGTGAGACGGCAGAGCTACTAAGTGAGCTGTTGGCAGACAAAGCGCTATTGGAGACAGATATTGTCGAGACGCAAATCGCGATTGATGAAACCGCCATTGCATTGGAGGAGGCTCAATTGCGGGAAGCAAACGGCTATGATGCTATGGTACTTCGTATTCAGTATATGTATGAAAATAGTACGATAAATTCCTTCTGGGAAGCTGTTTTGGGTGCAGATGGGATTACGGACTTGCTGAATCGTATTGAATATATTGTACAGATTTACAAAACAGATCGTCAGCTCATGGAAGAATATGCTGCAGCGGTAGAAGAGGTCAAGGCACTGGCAGAGAGCCTGGATATAGAGATGAACAATCTGTTGACGCTGGAGGAGAATCTTGAGCATCAACAGGAAGAGTTGGAAGCTGTCATGGAAGAGCTTAAGGCTGACATGGATAATTACGAAGAGCAGCTGGCAGCGGCAGAAGCAAAGGCGGTAGAGCTTGCGGCTTACATAGAAGAGCAGAATCGCTTGATTAAAGAGGCGGAAGAGCGTAGACGTCAGGAGGAAGAGGAACGCAAACGCCAGGAGGAAGAGGAGCGCAAACGCCAGGAGGAAGAGGAACGCAAGCGTCAGGAGTCCGAGGAGGAGGAACGTAAGCGCAAGGAGTCCGAGGAGGAGGAACGTAAGCGCAAGGAGTCCGAAGAAGAACGTAAGCGCAAGGAGTCCGAAGAAGAGGAACGTAAGCGCAAGGAGTCTGAGGAGGCTGCAAAAAATTCGGGAAATAGTGGTTCGGAGACAGAAACCACAGAGCCGGAAGCCACAGAGCCGGAAACCACAGAACCGGAAGCCACAGAATCCGAAAGTGAAGATGACGATTCCGGTGAAATCACAGGAGAAGAGATTGTTGCATATGCATTGCAGTTTGTAGGAAATCCTTATAAATGGGGAGGAAACAGTCTGACAAATGGTTGTGACTGTTCAGGCTTTGTGAATTTGATTTACAAGCACTTTGGCTTCAAGAATGTTCCAAGGCAGTCCCAGAGCTTTAAGAAATATGGAGTTGCAGTAGCGTTTGAAGATATTCAACCGGGAGATATCGTTGTATATCCGGGACATGTGGCAATCTATATTGGAAATGGCAAGATTGTAGAAGCACAGTCTACCAAAGCGGGTATTACCTGCAATCGTAGTGTGACAAGCGGTACAATTACCGCCATTCGAAGAGTCATTGGATACGAAGAACGAAGTGAATAATAAGGGATGAACATGAAGATATTTTTAGAAAGCATGAAAAAATACAGGGTGCTATGGATTTTTTCTATTATCATGCTGGTATTGGCGCTTGTGTCTGTAGGGGAAAGCGGTAACAGACAGCAGCTTGTCTACAATGAGTCCTTGGACGAGGTAGTGGCGACTGTGCAGGGAGAACCAATTACCCTGCGGGACTTTGCGATTTATGTGGCGCATCAAGAGGCTGAGGTAGAAAAGCAGGCAATCGTATATAATCCGGATGATACCGCAGAGTATTGGAGACTTCACACAGATGGTCAATTTATCAAGGTTGCAGCTCGGAATGCAGCAATGGATATGGCGATTCATGATGAGCTGTTTTATCAGCTGTCGAAGGAGCTTACGATTACATTTTCCGAGGAAGAGCAAAAGCTGCTGGATAATCAGGTGATGGATTTCTGGTATGATTTGACAGATTATGGCAAGGAAGAGAAGCTGGGAATTACCAAGGAAGAAGTCTACAATGCGATGTACAAAATCGCCTGTGCGCAGAAGAGCCAGTTGATTTACGCAAAGATGCATGGACTTGATTATAACGATTATGATTTTTCCGGTGAGGACTACTTGGAGCTCTTAGAGGAATACGAGTATTCGGTGAATAAGAAAATATTGGAGCGCATCGACTTTGGCGATGTGACCTTAGAACATTAGGTAAAAGGAAGTGTAACAAAATGGCAGTAAAAATTGGAAGAAATGACCCATGCTGGTGTGGGTGCGGAAAAAAATATAAGGCTTGTCATGCAGCATTTGATGACAAAATCGCAAAGATTGCGGCGCAGGGACATAGAGTACCAACCCACGACATTATTAAGACGCCAGAGCAGATTGAAAAAATCAAAGCCAGTGCGAAAATCAACATTGCGGTGCTGGACTATATTGAGGAGCATATTCATGCAGGCATGAACACGGCGGAAATAGATAAGATTGTATATGATATGACAACTGAGATGGGAGGAATTCCGGCACCACTCAATTACAATGGCTATCCATACAGTGTGTGTACCTCGGTAAACGACCAGGTATGCCACGGATTCCCATCAGAGAAGGTGGTTTTAAAGGAGGGAGATATCATCAACGTAGACTGCTCTACGATTCTGGATGGATATTTCAGTGACTCCTCAAGAATGTTCTGCATCGGAGAGGTTAGTCCTGAGAAAAAACGCCTGGTGGAAGTGGTAAAGGAGTGTGTGGAGCTTGGTCTAAAGGAGGTCAAACCATGGGGCTTCCTAGGAGATATGGGGCAGGCGGTGCACGACCATGCATATGCCAACGGATACACAGTCGTACGCGAGATTGGCGGACACGGAGTAGGCTTAGAATTCCACGAAGAGCCTTGGGTAGGCTATAATACCAAGCGCGGAACAGATATGCTGATGGTGCCGGGTATGATATTTACCATTGAACCTATGGTAAATATGGGCGGTGTAGAAATCTATATCGATGAAGAAAACGATTGGGAGGTATACACTGCGGATGGAAAACCATCTGCGCAGTGGGAGATTATGGTTCTGGTAACTGAGGATGGTGCAGAGGTGCTTTGCTGGTAATTTTGCTGAGCATGTGCTAAAAGGAATGAAAAGGACAATGAGTACTGAAAAAAAGAAATTAACGAAAGCTGAAAAAAGAGTCCTGATTATTATGGCTGTGGCAGTAGTTGCCGCAGCTGTGATTTTTATAGTGGTGATGTATATTAACGACTATTATAAAGCTACTGAAAAGGCGCAGAAAGCCATGCTTGGAAGTAATATGGTAGAGGTGGTGGAGACGGATGACTACTATTGGTTTTCCATTACGGATGAGCTACAGGAGGCTTCTGTAAATGCTGGGCAGGGTATCATTTTTTATCCTGGTGCAAAGGTAGAGGAGACAGCTTATGCTCCATTGCTATTAGAGCTCGCGATGCAGGGGTATGATGTGTATCTGGTGAAAATGCCTGCAAAGCTTGCGATATTCGGAATGAATAAGGCAGAAGAGATTATGGAAAATGCACCAGAATACATTGAGGAATGGACGATGATGGGACATTCTCTTGGCGGAGCTATGGCGGCGTCCTTTAGTGCGGCTCATGATGAAGAAGTAGACAATCTGGTGCTTTTGGGGGCTTACAGCACAGAGGATTTGACCAAGCTGGATATTGCAGTGTACAGCATCTATGGAAGTGAAGACCAGGTTTTAAATATGGAAAAATACAAAGAGTATTATGACAATCTTCCTGAGGATATGGTGGAAATCGTGATTGAGGGTGGAAATCATGCGTATTTTGGAAACTATGGAAAGCAGGATGGAGATGGTACTGCAACTATCACAAGAGATGAACAACAGCAGTCTGTACTGGATGCATTTTGGAATTATATTACAACGTGGTAAACGGTAATAGGGAAGTACTAGAGGGAATACAATGTTAGAAATCGAACGCAAATTTATTATGGATAACATTCCTGAGAAGCTGCTTACCTTTGAGGAATATGAAGAGCAGGGATTAGTGTGTATTCGCGAAGTGGAAATTGAGCAGGGATATATCAGTGTGGAACCGGAGGTAAGACTTCATAAAGCTGTAGATACGCAGACGCGGGAAGAAAATTATCGTCTGACACTAAAGGGCAATGGCGATTTGACGCGCACAGAGCTTATTACAGATGTGACAAAGGAATTTTTTGAGGAAGCCGGTAAAATGCTTCCCGGTAAAATGATTGAGAAGCTGTACCGCAAATATCAATATGGCTCACACGTCTTAGAGGTTTGTCATGTAGATGCGGAAACAGAAAATGAATTCTACTATGGTGAGATAGAATTTGATTCGGAGGAAGATGCGAAGGCATTTGTGGCTCCAGCGTGGCTGGGCAAGGAAGTAACTGCAGACGAAGGCTACAAAATGAAGAACTACTGGAAAAAAACAAGACTTTAATGAACAGGGCTGTCGCATAAATACTATTTTGCGGGGCCCTAATTTTATGCCTCCCATACATGCTCACGCGACTTCAGTGAATAGAATATTGAATTTCTAAACATGTATCCTTGCTCTTGTCGATAATTTATGTCTTCTGAAGGTCCGACAATCCTCGGGGCTATGTTCGTATCACAAGAACTTTTTTGGGGGATTCTTAGTTCCTCTTAGTCTGCCTAGAATATAAAATGTAAACGTCCTCTCAATTGTTTGAAGGCGCCGTATTTGCGCCAAGTTTTTGAGAGGACGTTTTAATATCAACTTTATATTCTAGGCAGACTTAGAGGAACTTGAAACTCACAATTTAGTTCTTGTGATACGTACATAGCCCCGAGGATTGTCAGCCAGTCAGAAGACACAAAAACATCGAGCAAGGATACACGTTAAGAAATTCTAATATTCTATCCCATTTGTTGCGTGAGCATGTATGGGAGGCATAAAATAAGGGCCCCGCAAGTATAATGCGCGAAGCCCTTGTGTGATTAAAGTGTTGTGTTTACTCCGTTGATGGTAGCCTGCTCGTTTTCATCCATTGGAATCACGATGCATTTTTTGCCATCAATCATAGAGGAGTGAATCTGGTTTGCCTTTTCCGGCTTTACATGAAGAACGACATCATAGTTACGGGTTTCAGCCATATAGTTGTCGATTTCTTCCTGCTTTTCAATCAGCTGATTGGTGCGTTCCACAAGCTCAGTATTTTTCTCAGAAAGCTGCTGATTTAGGACTACAATCTGGTCCTCCATTTCTTTTTTCTCCATGCGAATCTCATTTTGGATGAGGGCCTTGGAATCGATGACATTTTCTGCCAGAGGTGGCTTGTCTCCAAAAGCTTCGTCTACAGATTTTTCAATCTTAGTTGCCTTTTCCTCTGGAACATTGCTCTCTACCAGAAGCTTTCCGATAGTGTCTTTGTCCAAGACGAAAGCGTCTGCATCATCATCGTGGGTTTCCTCGTATTCCTCAAGCATGAAAGACAGATTCTGCTGAATGTCCATGAGGATATCTTCGGTATCCTCTGCCTCGGCACCAAGGGCATTGCGAACGATGGAATGGAATGCCATCTTCTGCTCTGTAGCCGTACGCTCTACGCCACAGCCTAGCCCGTTTGCCATGAACTCAGAATGTGGTTCCCTGGTATTCTTGGTGTAGAACAGTGTGGCATGGATGTCCGTGCTTCTGTCAGTAAAAGCCGGGAACAAAAATGCAGTATCCGGTGCGCCAACGACCCAGTCACGCACACGGTTGCCGATGCGCTGTTCATTTTCCAAGTAGCCAAGTCCCGGCTTGGATAAGTCAACCGGACAAATTGCGCAGATGAGGTAGCTATAGACCTCTTCAGACTCGTCCAGGTTGTCGTTGTCCGTGGTGCGGGTCATGACATCGTATGTATCGTGATAGAGCAAAATCAGATAGTTGCCTGCGTGGTCATAGGTGTCGATGACCAAATCATAATAGGTATCAAGCAGTGTCTCATCTTCCAGCTTGGTTTCGCGCAGAGCCATAAGAATCTGCTGTCTGCCGCCAACCTCCTCTTCCTCGCGTGGAAAAGAGAGCTCGAGCAGATTGTTACCATAGGTGCCGGAAAGTGCTTTGTTTGCAATTTCCAGATATTTATAATATTCCTCTTCTTCAAGAGTGAGAAATTTTCCGCCGAATTTACAGATTTTGTTGCGGTTGCCATCTACGTAGCAGCCTACGAGACGGGTAAAGGTCGCTTCATCCTTTTTGAAACGGCGTTTTAGTTCCAATATTTCTTTTTTGTTCATGTTTAAAATCCTCCTTGCAGAAAAACGTCTGCTTTTTCACCCGAATCCTTATAGGGAATTGCGTCAGAATGACGCTTTTTTATTATACGTGCTGGAGGATTTTGTCGCAAGCTCTTATTGGAAAATTTGTTTCTTGCGATTGTTCACAAAATAGTAATACAGTCTTGCAATAAACTGTGTGTTGGTAGGTGTACCCTTTAATGGGTTTACGCTATTTTTGAAAAGGAAATGAATGAATTCTACATCTCCCTGAGTCCAAGCTTTTGCGATGGCATGGCGAATTCCACGCTCTACACGTTGTGGCGTCGTGTTGTAGATATTGGCGACACTGACGTAAAGACCTTTTACAATATTTTGAAGTCTGTTCGAATCCGCCAGGACTAACTGGACGGCGCTGGTGATGTATGCAAAACCCGCGAGGTTTGCAGGAACACCAATCTGTAATAATACGTCTTGAATTTCACTTGTGTTGTCATAATCTACTTGTGCCATAATTTTATTCTCCTTTATGTTGTAAAATTGAAAATTTACAAGGCAATCATAAGCTATTAGTTGACAAACAAAAATATCTTTTGTAACATT
>CAYMYV010000020.1:0-16338 GCA_964394775.1 uncultured Lachnobacterium sp.
AAATCAACGGAGCAGGGCAAGAGACTTGGTACGGTATTAATTGAGCATGGATTCATTACAGAAGCGCAGTTAATTGAAAGCTTGCAGATGCAGCTTGGTATTGAGTACATCGATTTGAATAATACGGCAATTCCACCAGAAATGGCTTCAATTCTTCCAAAAAACATTGCGAAGAAGCATATGGTTATTCCTGTAAGAATGGTGGGAAATGAATTATATCTTGCGATGGTTGACCCATTGAACTTCTATACCATCGAAGAGGTTCAGGCAGCAACCCGTAAGAAGGTTATTCCTGTTATCGCAACGACATCTGCGATGGAGCGTGCGGTATTAAATCTTTACAGTAATGAAGGTGCTGCGCGAGCTATTGACGATATGAGAAAGGACAACGTAGGTGAGTCCTCTCTGGAACAGGCAACGGACAAGGTATCTTACTTAGAGGATGATGCAAACTCTGCACCAACCATTCGACTTGTAAACTCTATCATTGAGCGTGCTATTACGGAGCAGGCCAGTGATATTCATATTGAACCACGTGAAGACCAGGTAGTAGTACGTATGCGTATCGATGGTATGATGCGTAACATTTTCGATGTGCCGAAGGAATTACAGGGCTCCGTAGTCAGCCGTTTGAAGATTATGGGTAGTATGGATATTTCCCAGCATCGTATTCCTCAGGATGGACGTTGTAACGTTCGTATTCGTCAGCAGGATATCGACCTTCGTATTTCTACGCTTCCAACCATTTATGGTGAGAAAATCGTACTTCGTCTTTTGAAAAAATCCGAAGGGCTCCTTACCATGGAAGGCATTGGTCTTCGTGGACGCAACATGGAGCTGTTCCAGAAGCTGATTCATAACAACAGCGAAGGTGTTATATTAATTGTAGGGCCTACAGGTTCCGGTAAATCCTCAACCATGTACACCATGGTAAGAGACTTAAATACCGAAGAAGTAAACCTAATTACGCTTGAAGACCCTGTAGAATACAATATTAATGGTGTAAACCAGGTTCAGATTAATGATAAAGCAGGCCTGACCTTTGCGGCAACACTTCGTGCCGTACTTCGTCAGGACCCTGATATTGTTGGTGTCGGAGAAATTCGAGACCACGAAACCGCAGATATTGCGCTTCGTGCCGCTATGACAGGACACTTGGTGCTTTCTACCATCCATACCAATGACGCAAAGTCATCAATTGACCGACTTCTTGGTATCGGTGTTGAGCCATACCTTATCGCTGGTGCGCTCAAGGGTATTATCAGTCAGCGACTGGTAAGACGTATCTGCCCACACTGCAAGACCGCATATCATCCGGATGCCAATGAGAAGAGCTTACTTCGCCTTCCGGAGGAACAGGATTTCACCTTCTACAAGGGTCAAGGCTGTGCAGATTGTTTCTATACAGGCTATCGGGGACGTATGGCGGTATTTGAAATTATGGTATTTACGTCAGATATGAAACGTGCGATTTTGACGGGAGACCCGGTGGCGTTAGACAACGCAATTCAGGCTTCGGGATTTAGACCAATTCTGGAGAACTGTGTTGAATTGGTGTTAGATGGTATAACAACAGCCAAGGAAGTATCCCGTGCAGTAAGTAGAACTGACTATTAATGGGGGCAATTATGCTAGAACGTATTATTACAAAAGCCACAGAAATCAAGGCTTCTGATATACATATTGTGTGTGGAATTCCGGTTAGACTGCGTGTGGACGGACTGCTTCAGGATATGGATGCCCACATTGTAACAGCAGAGGAGTGTCTGATGTATGCCCGTGAGCTCGGGGAGGAGGCATACCGTACAGCAAAAGAGGTCGGGGAGTCTGACCTTGCGATTACCCTGTGCGACAGACGTCTTCGTGTGAATCTGTTCAAACAGCAGGATAAGTTTTCTCTGGCAATCCGATTGTTAAATGACAAGATTCCAAATCTCGAGGATTTAAAGCTACCTGAGGTTGTAGCTACATTTTCGGAATATAGAAATGGATTGGTGCTGGTAACCGGTGAGACCGGTTCCGGTAAATCCACCACCTTGGCGGCACTTTTGAACCGCATCAACAAGTCTTCGCATAGTCACATTATTACGTTGGAAGACCCAATCGAATATGTGTACACACCGGACCAATGTGTTATCAACCAGCGCGAGATTGGAAAGGATACAAAGAGCTTTGCATCCGGACTTCGCGCAGCACTTCGCGAAGACCCGAATGTAATTCTGGTTGGTGAAATGCGAGACTTAGATACCATTGAAACTGCCCTTACAGCGGCAGAAACCGGTCATCTGGTGTTTGGAACCGTTCATACGAATTCCGCAGCAGATGCAGTTGACCGTATTGTTGACGTATTCCCGGAAGGGAGACAAAGACAGATTCGTCTTCAGCTGTCTATGGCATTAAAAGCAGTAGTATCACAGCAGCTTCTTCCTAAGATTGGTGGAGGACGTGTGGCAGCATGTGAGATAATGATTGTAGATTATGCGATTGCAAACATGATTCGTGAAGCAAAAACACAACAGATAACGAATCAGATTCATACATCAAGCAGTAACGGATGTATTACCATGGAAAGCGCAGTTGATAAGCTGTTAAGAAGCAATGTGATTACACCTGTTACCGCGGCAAAAGCAAGTGGTAAGGTAGGTACAAAGGGAACCCTGGTACCTGAAAAAACTGAAAGCACAGCAAGTGTATCAGGAAATACTTCTTCCACAGCCAAAGCCGGTATGACTCAGCTGGGATATGATATGGTAGAACCTAGAAGACCTAGAATCTAGGCAACAAAAGGAGCTTACAAATGAGTGATTTTAAATACAAGGCATTATCGTCTGCAAACGGAGAACTGGTATCCGGTGTAATTGAAGCAGATGACCAATTTGAAGCCGTAGCAAAAATCAAACAGACCTGTCAGATTATCGTAGAAATTGAAGAGGTTCACAATCCGAAGGCGAAAAAAGAAACAAAGCTTCGTAAGATTAGTGCCAAGGATTTGAGCTTATTATGTGACCGTTTTTCCACCTTGCTTGCAGTTGGACTTCCAATTGTGGAATCCGTAGATATGCTGGCAAGACAGGTAGAGGATAAGGCAATCAGTGAAATGTTAATGGATGTATCCAAGGACGTATCGATGGGACGAAGCTTATATTCCAGCTTTGTATCTAAGGAGGTTTTTCCGGTAACCTTCTTAGAAAGTGTTCGTTCCGGTGAAGAGAGTGGTGACCTGGAAAGAACCTTTAAGAGACTGTCTACTTATTTTGAAAGAAGCAGTAAGACAAAGCAGAAGGTAGTTGGCGCATTGACCTATCCGGCAATCACCCTGGCAGTAGCATTGGTTGTTATTGTCATCATCATGGTAGTAGCGGTGCCATCCTTCTCTAAAACCTTCGCGGAAATGGGAACAGAGATGCCGTGGATTACCAAGATGGTCATTGCGATGTCCAATTTCTTTATCAATTATTGGATTGTATTAGCGGTTATTATTATTACGTTGGTGTTGGCTGTGCGGTTCTATATGCATACCGAAAAAGGAGCAGAGCAAATTGCAATTCTTCTGCTTAAGATTCCGTTAATTGGAAAAATTGTTCAGCTCTCCGGAGCAGGACAGTTTGCACATACCATGTCTATGATGATATCCTCCGGTATGCCGATTCTAAACTGTATTGAAACAGCAGGAAGAGGCGTTAGTAATTATGTCATGAGACGTGATATTGTTGAGGTTGCAAAAGATGTAGAAGAAGGAAAGAGTCTTGGCGTATGCTTAGGCAAGAGTAAGTACCTCCCGCCGATGCTGGTGGAAATGACTGCGATGGGAGAATCAACCGGTACACTGGAAACCACGCTCGAGGCAGTAGGTAACTTCTATGACAACGAAGTAGACTTAGCAACCTCAAGAGCGATGTCAGTTTTGGAGCCTGCCATTATTGCGGTGCTTGCAGTAGTAGTAGTAATGATTCTGTTTTCTGTATATTTACCAATGTTTAGTATGTACAGTATTTAAGTTTGGCAACCTGCGGAGACCAACCCACTCCGCTTGCAAGATATATTTAAAATTTACAAATAGAAAGGAAATGATACCGATGAAAAAATTATTAAGAAACAAAAAAGGTTTCACTCTTATGGAAATGTTAATCGTAGTAGCTATTATCGTTATCTTAGTAGCTATCTCAGTTCCTACATTCTCAAGCTCACTTGATTCAGCTAAATCTGCTGCTGATGATGCAAACTATAGAGCTGCTAAAGCTGCTGCAGTAGTTTACGCAGTTGACAACGAAATTGCAACTGATATGTATTATAGCATTGAAAAAGGCGAGTTTATTGAGCTGACAGGTACTCCAGAAGCATATGGACAGAGTTCTGCTCATAAGGGTGACTATATTGTTCTTACTACTGATGGTACAGTAAGCTGGAATAATGAATTAGATGCAGATGACAATGGCAATGACGATGGCAATGACGATGGTGCAGAATAATAATAGGGTTAGTTCCCAGTTTTAGTTACGTAATTATATTATTAATACTTTGTAATACTTTTTAATGGAACACCCCTTGGGTTGCGGGGTGTTCCATTATGTAAAAAACTTAGAGGGAGTCTGGTTATGTTGTATTTAACCCCTATGATAACAATCTACATATTGGTTCTGGCATTCGTTTTTGGTGCCGTATTTGCGAGCTTTTTGGGCTGTATGGGTTGGCGCATGGCAAACAAAGAATCAATCACAAAGGGCCGTTCTCATTGTGACACGTGTGGTCATGAACTGGGAGCGCGTGACCTGATTCCTATTATAAGTTTTCTCGCAAGAAAAGGACGCTGCGCATATTGTGGCGCTCCGATTAGTAAGTCCTGTCTGGTGGGCGAGCTGCTACTTTCAGTAGCTTTTGTACTAACAACCATGCGTTTTGATGTGACGCCAATGTTAATACTTTCGCTTATTTTTATTTGTATCCTGTATCTGGTATCGTTGGTAGATATTTATATACAAGAGATTCCGGACAGTTGTTTGCTTGTTGCCATTGTGGCAAGAGTGATTTATTATTTTGTATTTGAAGGATTTGCGTGGAGTTCGTTGTTAGAACTCATTGGAAACGGCTTGTCCATAAGCCTTCCGCTGCTTCTTTTAACGCTACTTATGGAAAAGATATTAAAGAAGGAAGCGATGGGTGGAGGCGATATTAAGCTGATATTTGTAACAGGCTTATATCTCGGCTGGCAGAAGAATCTGCTGATGCTATTAGTAGCTTGTATTGTTGGGATTGTAGCTGGCATGGTACAGGCCAAGGATGAGGAGCCTCAAGAGGACGAGGAGCCTCAAGAGGACGAGAAATCCCAATTGGAAGAAGAACATGCCGAGGAAGAAACAGGGAATTATTTTCCTTTTGGTCCATCGATAGCCATTGCAACAGTCATCACCATGCTGATTGGAGATGGAGTATTAGGATGGTATTTATCATTATTTTAGACAGATAAAGTATACAATTACTTTTTATATAGAACACATAAGACGGAGGATGTTATGAGCAGTACAATGTTAACCTTTGATATTGGGGATAGCTACATAAAGATTGCAGTGCAGGACAAGAATAAGATTAAGGTCTATGCAAAGCAGATGCCGGAGAATATGGTAAAGGACGGCGTGGTTCAGATGCCAAAGATGATGTCTGATTTCTTAAAGGAGGTTCGAAGGGAATTCAAGCTTCCAAAGGGAGAATGTGGCATCGTGGTACCGGATGAGCTTTGCGTATGCAGAACCTTGACGCTCCCTGCAATGACGGAGGAACAGCTGGAGGTAAACCTGCCATTTGAATTCAGCGATTTCATTACCGGTAAGCCACAGCGTTATGTCTATGACTATGCAATGCAGGAGATGATATGCGACGAGGAGACCAATGAACCGAAGGAGATGGTTCTTACCGGTGCGGTGATGAGCAAGGAAGTGGTATATAACTATATTGATATTTTCCGCGATGCAGGATTTAAGCTTAAGACCATCATTCCGCAGGAGATTGCGATTAGGAATATCATGCGAAGAGCGGTTGCAGAGGGTAGAGCGAGTGCACAGGAGGAATACTGTCTGGTAAATCTTGGACATAGAACGACACAGGTATATCTCTTTAGAGGAGAGAAATTAAGTGTTCTTCGTAACATCTACATCGGAGAGGCGGCTATTGACAAGGTGATTGCAGAGAATGAGCTGGTGGATGAATTTGTGGCCAGAACCTATAAGAGCAAGAATTTCAATGAAGTATTAGACCAGGAGTACAGCAAGGATATTTATAGCAAGATAGCAGTAGAAGTAATGAAGGTAATCAACTTCTACCGTTTCAATAACAGAGATTCCGAGCTTGCCAACATCTATTTCTTCGGTGGCGGAAGCAATATCGCAGAGCTATGTGTGGATATTGCTGATATCAATGATTTACATGAGGAATCCATCCTTTTGCTATTGCCAAAGGGTGTAGAGAAGCAAACAGATATGATTGGATTATACGCTCTGGGCGTATTAATGCAATAGAAGGGAGACGTTATGGCAAAAAATACAAAAGCAAAAAAGAAAATAAAGGGCGTCTATCCTTCCAAAAGAACCATCAATCTGTATTTTAAAGAGGATAAAACCAGTAAGCCTTCTACCATGATTCTCTATGGATTGTTTGGGATTGTACTGCTCCTTGCAGTTGCAAAGTATGGCGTACTGGATATGATTACAGAGCTAGATGAAGCAAAATCCGAATACGAACAGAAGCAAGAAGAATTAGAGGCCTATTTGGACAAGCTTGTTGATTACAAAGAGGTAACCTCACAGTATAACCGTTATTCCCAGAGCTATTTAGAAACGAATGAGATTTTCTGTGATCGTATGGATCTGTTAGCAATGTTAGAAGAAACCATATTCGAGCAGGGAAATGTATCGAATGTGGCAATTTCCAGTAACACGGTATCTGTCAATTTTACAGGATTGGATTTGGAGCAGACAGCGCTTCTAACGACGGAAATCGAAGGATATCCAATTGTAAAGAGTGTTACAGTAAATACAGCCTCCTATGGGGGAAGCTATTCTGTGAAGATGATTATATATGTAACAGAAGAAGTGGAAGAAGAAACAGGAGGTGACCGGTAATGAAGAATATGTCCAAAAGAGAAAAGTTCATGATGGGCATACTTGTCCTAATGCTTGCAATCCTGGGATATTATTACCTGTTTTATGTTCCGACGACGACGGAAATTATGCTTTGTAAGCAGGATACCGTAGCAGTAGAAGACCAAATCTATGCAGCACAGGTGAAAGCTGCGAAGATGCAAAAGATGCAGAAAGAGATTGATGCAATTCTTGCAGGAGAAAGTGGAGAAGTAAAAGAGCTTCCGGCATATGATAATCGTCAGAATGTAATGAACAGCTTGTCAAACATCTTATCCGTAACAGATTCCTACAACGTTACATTTTCGAGTGTCTCAGAGGCGGATGGAATCATAAGACGTAACATTAACTTGAACTATCAGTGTGTGGGTTATGATACAGCGAAAACCGTATTAGAACAAATCTACAACAGCGAATATACCTGTCTGATTAAGAATGTTAGTCTAAGTCAGGGAAATGGAAGCTATATGGTAACCCTAACACTTACCTATTTCGAATACAAATAACAAACCTACAGCTCCTACATATACTATAACAGTATGTGTAGGAGTATTTTTATGCCTTGTTCGAATATCATTCAGTCCAATGATACCTATGATTTTATAGTTACACGAGAGGAATTCAGGGATTTGCGGGTAGCACCACTTTGTACGCAGAAGATAAGTGAAGAGTATTCAGTGGTTTATTATAATCGTGCGGTTTTGCCGCCGTTATCTATAGAAGCTTATTCTTATGCTGCCATTCCAAAGTGCTTTTTTCTTATGGATAGCACAAGCTTGGATGTGAGCGGTATTTTGTCTCTACAGAATCAGCCGGGGCTTGCGCTGCGGGGACAGGGAATTCTAATGGGCTTGATTGATACGGGGATTGATTATACGAATAAGCTATTTTTGGATAGTGCAGGGCAGACGAGGATTCTGTCAATCTGGGACCAGACCGCACAGCCACATATGCAGCAAACGATGGAGCAGGGGATAATGGAAGGAGATAATATGGCGGAAGGAAGTGGCAGCACAATGCCACCTCAAGGCTTTCAATATGGTGTGGAGTATACGAGGGAACAGATGAATGAGGCGCTGGAAGCAGAGAATCCGATGGAGGTCGTTCCGGTTACAGATGCGAATGGGCATGGGACATTCCTTGCGAGTGTGGCGGCAGGGAGTGCAGACCCGGGAAATGATTTTATAGGAGCTGCGCCACTTAGCGAGCTGGTGGTGGTAAAACTCAAGGAGGCAAAACAGAACTTGAGGGATTTTTTCTTTTTGCCGGCGAATGAGCCATTGTATCAGGAGAATGATATTATGGCAGGGATTGCGTATTTAGAGTCGGTTGCGCAGAAGGAGAATAAACCTCTTGTGATTTTGATTGGACTTGGAAGTAATCAGGGAAGTCATGCGGGAACGAGCCCGTTGTCTACTTATATGGATACGGTGGGAAGCTTTACGGGAAGGGCGATTGTTGTGGCGGCAGGAAATCAAGCGGCGGCACAGCATCACTATCATGGAGAGGCGAGGAATGTGTTGATACCGGTTCGCATGGAGATAAATGTTGGAGAAAATGTGGATGGATTTTGTATGGAGGTATGGTCCTTTTCTCCGGAGCAGGTGCGTGTGGTGTTACAGTCCCCGACCGGGCAGCAGAGCCAGGGAATATTTCCGATTTCGGAGGATACCCAGACGACGAATTTTGTGTTTGAGAATACAGTTGCTACGGTCAATTATCGTGTGGCGGGGCGAGAGCGTAGGGATTTGCTGATATTTATACGTTTTTCCAGGCCGGCAAGTGGGATATGGACGATACTTGTGTATCCGCAGAATTCGATAACCGGAGAGTTTCATGCGTGGCTGCCAATTCAGGTAAGACCATCCATTACCTTTATCCAACCAGACCCGGATACAACACTCACTACGCCATCAGATACAAATGTTCCGATTACCGTGGGTGGCTATGATGGACTGACAGGAGCCGGATACCTAGAGTCTGGGCGCGGATTTGATGCCATTGGTCGCGTAAAACCAGATTTTTGTGCTCCGGCAGTAGATGTATCCGGCGCAGGGCTTCGCGGGAATTATGTGACGAATACGGGTACTAGTGCAGCTGCTGCAATCACTGCCGGTGCTGCTGCACAGGCGTTAGAGTGGGGGATTTTGCGTGGCAACGCACCGACTATGAATTCTGCAGAGGTGAAGAACCTTTTGATTCGAGGCTGCCGGAGGGAGGAGAACCGAAGCTACCCTAATACGGAGTGGGGATATGGAAGGCTGGATATCTATAATTCATTTGAGGTTCTGAGGTGAAAAAATCTGTCAAAATGAATATTTTTGTTAAATTCAACGAAAATATAATGACCTCTCTGGAAGTTTGTGCTAAAATAGATGTCATGGTGGGGAAGAATATTCATTTTCGCATGAAGATGCGGGGAAGAAGGTATATGTATGATCGTTATACAGATGAAAAAGGACGATTATTTGGTTCATAAAGGGGAACCGGTCAAGGAACTCTATATCGTTATTAGGGGCTCTGTAATTATAAAAACGGAATACAATGAGTTCCAATTGGGAACAGGTAGTGTGCTTGGTCTGATATCCGGACAGGCGAATACCTATATCTGTGATTATATCGCAGCGGAAGAGAGCTTGATTGCTTCTTATAAATATGAGTCCCCAAACGATTATTTCGAGATTTTTCAGGAGCAGCCAAAGTATAGCTATGCATTTTTACATGCAGCAATTGTACAGTGCAGGAAAATCTATGCCCAGTATGCGGAGTTAGAGAGAACGGTTAAGTCTATCTGCGATTTTGTAAATAAACAGATGACAGAGTATGAGAGAGATTGTGACCAGGCGGGGTTTGAGCAGTTAGAAGTGGCAGTAGCGGAGCTCCAGCGGGTTTATTTGCCGGAACCAATTCGTGACTGGGAAAAAGCATATTTTGTGGAGCTGATGGAACAGGATGAGAAGGATTTGCGCTATTATTATAGCGAGAAGCATGCTCTTTGCATTGGAGAAATTTTAAAAATCTCAGCAATAAACAGTCAGCTGATGTCCAATATGGATGCGTTGAAGGAGTATTTGATAAGAGCAGAGGAAGCTCTCCTTTGTGAGCAGGAAGACTTGTTAGAGCTGTGGTATGATTTGGCGATGAAGCTGGCATACCGCGGAGACTCTACCATGATTGCACAGATTAAAGTGTATGAGCTGCAGAATTTCCTTGAAAGAATTGGCTTGTTTTCCAGGGGAGAAGTGGAGAATCGTATGAAGTACTATGCGTCCATGGATTTCAAGAAGTATGTATTGACGCATCAGGAGAAATCGAATGCTCCGCAAGAGGAAACAGGTGAAGTCGCAGAAGAGATGTCCAGAGAGGATGTTTTAAAAACTGACTTTGTGGCATATATTATGGAATATGCCGGCTTTGGAGAAGAGGACATTGTAAAGTGCAGGGAGCTCCTAAAATCATATGCAATCGTAGCGGTTGCACAGGATAATACGACAAGTGCATGTCAGCGTGTTCGGAAAGAAATGACGAACATGTTCTATGACATTTATGAAAAAGCATTCCTTCGTGCGTCGAAGGCAAGAAGTATTTCTACCGTTATGGAGCTGTTTTTCCAATTTGGTGTATTGGATGCACAGATGGTAGGCGTGGACCATATGGACGAGCTTCTTGTAGCACTTGACACGCTTCATGACCAGCAGGAAAAACAAAAGGAACGTCTTGCAGCAGGCGAAGCATTTACGCATGTGTATACGGCATATCAGTGGCTTTGTATGGTTTATCGTGGAGAACGTGAGCCATCCAAGAATGAATTTGATGTGGATTA
Source organism: uncultured Lachnobacterium sp. (assembly GCA_964394775.1). Taxonomy (GTDB): domain Bacteria; phylum Bacillota; class Clostridia; order Lachnospirales; family Lachnospiraceae; genus Roseburia. Next base: position 10,954 of record CAYMYV010000020.1, read on the forward strand.
TGCCGGGGACCTGTTAGAGCAGCGTAAAAATAATTTCATTACAAGAGCGCAGGAAAATGAATGGAAGCGAGACCAGCTGCGTAAGGTTCAGTTTGAGATTCGTAATATGTTTATGACCAATAACCGTATTACATATGGACGAATCACTTCATTTTGTCCGGTGCTTCATGAAAAGGATTTTATCAAGAAGGTAAATCAGATGATGCTTACGCTGGACAAAATCAATGCGGCGATTGACGAAATTCGTGAGCTGGATTATTCATGCTTTTTCCGTGAGGTGCATTTTATGGCACCGGAATATGGCATTGATAGAACAGAGATACAGAAGGAGGTTCTTCCGGAAGTAATTCTTATGCCAAATATCGGTGGCCGTGCTATGATGTGGCAGGAGACCTCCGGTGTAAAACGTGATACACCTGCGAGATTTACATTCCCTATTATGACGGTCGGGGATTTGCCGCAGATGATGTTAGAAACCATCGGAAGATATCGTTGGGAAATCTGTCGCAAGATGCTTGGTGTAAGATGGAATGATATTAGAGAGAAATCTCTGACTTCAGAGTTTTACGATTATATACAGTTCTATCGTAAGAATCGCGACCTGACCACACAGGCCAAGGAGAAAGTAAAAGCGGACCTGCTTCATGCAAAGAATAACTATCGCGAAGTATTCGTGGCCGATTATGTGGGCTGGATGAAGTATGAATCGCAGGGAAATTTCCGTCTGAACAAGGTGTCTAGAAGAATTATTTCGGATTATGTACCATTCCCTTCTATGGTGCGAAAGAAATTGACGGATAATCCAATGTATAAGGAGTTGTTCATTAAGAGTGATATCCTTAGGGCAAGAAGACGGGAAAAAGAAAGAATTCTATTTGAACGCTATACATCAGCGGGTGGTGAAATTACCCCGGAATTGCAGGCTCATATAGATTTTTACAACAAGTAATATAGGAATTGGAGAGAAATATGACCTTAAACAAAGATTTAGTGATTTATGCAAATGAGAAAAAGGATATGTGTGTAAAAAACGACACAATCCCGGAAGAGTATTTTAAGAAGTTTGGTGTAAACCGAGGACTTCGAGATTTGAATGGTAAGGGTGTCCTTACGGGGCTTACCAATATTTCGAAGGTGGTTTCCTTTAAAACAGTGGACGGAGTGAAGACTCCATGTGAAGGAGAGCTCTGGTATAGAGGCTACCGTGTGGAAACCTTAATTAATGATTTAAAAGCAGACGAGTTCGGCTTTGAGAAAACGGCATATCTGTTGTTGTTTGGAGAGATTCCAACTCCGGAAGAGTTAGAACAGTTTGTAACGATGCTGAAAAATGGAAGAAAGCTACCAACGAACTTTACAAGAGACGTTATTATGAAAGCACCTTCCAAGGATATCATGAACTCAATGACCAGAAGTATTTTGACATTGGCTTCTTATGACCCGTTGACCTCTGATGCGACAGTTGAGAATAGTATCCGTCAGTGTATTCAGCTGATTGCGAACTTCCCTATGCTGGCAGTATATGGGTATCATGCATACAATCACTATGAAAATGATTCCAGTATGTACATTCACAGACCGGACCACAGCCTGTCAACGGCGGAGAATTTCCTTATGATGCTTCGCCCGGACAAGAAGTATACAAAGCTTGAGGCTAAGGTATTAGATGTTGCATTGATGCTTCACATGGAGCACGGCGGTGGTAACAACTCAACCTTTACCACACGTGTGGTTACCTCGGCAGGAACAGATACGTATTCCGCAATTGCTGCAGCAATGTCTTCATTAAAAGGACCTAAGCACGGTGGAGCCAACATTAAGGTTATGGAGATGATGGCGGATATTCGTGAAAATGTTAAGGATTGGGAAGACCGCGATGAAGTAAAGGCATATCTTGGAAGAATGTTAGATGGAGAAGTCTTTGATAAGAAGGGGCTCATCTATGGTATGGGACATGCAGTTTACTCATTATCTGACCCTCGTGAAAGAATCTTCCGTTCTTATGTGGAAGATTTGGCGGTAGCGAAGCATCAGGAGAAGCAGATGGGTCTGTATAACATGATTGAGGAAGTCGCACCGGAATTAATCGCTGAAAAACGTAATATCTTCAAGGGTGTTAGTCCAAACGTGGACTTTTACAGCGGATTTGTATATGAGATGCTGGATATTCCAATGGAATTGTATACGCCGTTGTTTGCAATTGCCCGTATCGTGGGCTGGAGTGCACACCGTGTTGAAGAAATGATAGGAATGAATAAAATCATCCGTCCGGCATACAAGAGTATTATGGAAGAGGTTGATTAATAATATGGGTATATTATATGTTTGTTATGCCCCGTTTTCTAAAATAGAATACGGGGCATTCTTGATTTCTGCCATCAATAAGTTTACAATAAGAAAGTGGCTTGTGAAAGGAGGAAACACAAGATGAATACAACCAGAGAATGGAAGAGAATAGATGGTGGCGTATGTGCCGCAAAGGGTTTTAAAGCGAATGGTTTAAACTGTGGCTTAAATCCAAACAAAGAGAAGAACGATTTGGGCTTAGTAGTGTCTGAAGTGGCATGTGATACTGCAGCCGTATATACGACAAATAAAGTCAAGGGAGCACCAATCCTTGTTACAAAGGCAAACCTTGAAAAGTCCGGACAGAAATCGAAAGCAATTATTGTAAACAGCAAGAATGCCAATACCTGTAATTTTGACGGAGTGGAAAAAGCCAATATCATGTGTAAACTTGCTTCTGAAGAATTGACAGCACAGGGCTATGATGTCAAGGCGGAAGAGGTGATTGTGGCTTCCACAGGAGTTATCGGACAGATACTTCCAATGGAGCCTATTGCAAATCATATGAGCGCATTGGTAGCAGGACTTACCGAAGATGGCAATGACAGAGCTACAAATGCCATTATGACAACAGACACTGTACCAAAGCAGTATGCAGTACATTTTACGGTTGATGGAGTAGAATGCACAATCGGTGGTATGGCAAAGGGTAGCGGAATGATACATCCAAACATGGCTACCACATTAAATTTTGTTACAACAGATGCTGCAATTGATGCAGGACTTTTACAGAAGGCATTGTCCGAAATCGTTAAGGTTACATACAACTGTCTGAGCATAGATGGTGACACATCCACCAATGATACATTGACCGTTATGGCAAACGGGCTTGCAGGCAATAAGAAGATTGAAAAAGAAGATGAAAACTATGCCATTTTTAAAGAAGCATTATATGAAGTGCTTATGAATCTTACCAAAATGCTGGCAAAGGACGGAGAGGGCGCAAGTAAAATGCTGGAGTGTTCCTGTGCCGGCGCTGCTGATTTGGATACCGCAATTATTGTCGCAAAGAGCGTCATCCGTTCCCCACTCTTTAAATGTGCGATGTTTGGCGAGGATGCAAACTGGGGAAGAATTCTGTGTGCGATTGGATACGCAGAGGCAGAGTTTGACATTGATAAGGTAGATGTAGATTTGGCATCTGACAGAGGCACAATCGCCGTATGTAGAGAAGGCTCCGGTGTGGAATTCTCAGAGGAGATTGCCAAAGAGGTGTTGGGCGCAGATGAGATTTATATCAATATCAATCTAAACCAGGGAGATGCAGAGGCAAAGGCCTGGGGCTGCGACCTTACCTATGAGTATGTCAAGATTAATGGAGATTACCGCTCTTAAATGATGTGAAAGCTTCATAAATTGTTTTTGGAAAGGAAAATGTTATGCGTGTAGGTTTTATCGGTTGTGGAAATATGGGACAGGCAATGCTGGCAGGAATGTTAGATTCCGGGATGGTTCAGGCAGAGAATATTGTGGTTTATGATAAAATGGATGCCACAAAGGAGCTTGTTGGAAAGAAATATGGAGTTGGTCTTGCACTAAGCAACGCGGAAGTGATTGCAGAAGCTGATGTAATTTTTCTTGCAGTGAAGCCACAATTTTTTGAGACTGTGCTTGCAGAAATCAAGGCTTCTATTAATGATGAGAAGATTCTAGTATCGATTGCTCCGGGCAAAACATTAGCATGGCTGGAGGAACAGTTGGGCAAAGCATGTAAGATGATTCGAACCATGCCAAACACACCGGCTCTTGTAAAAGAAGGTATGATGGGTGTGTGTGCGAATACATTAGTGAGTGAAACAGAGCTAAAGGCTGTGTGTGACTTGTGTAGTGGCTTTTCTAAGACGGAGATTGTACCAGAGAATCTGATGGATGTGGTTACAGCAGTTAGTGGAAGCTCTCCTGCTTATGTATTTATGTTTATTGAAGCAATGGCAGATGCAGCAGTAGAGGGCGGAATGCCAAGAGCACAGGCATATACCTTTGCGGCACAGGCGGTTATGGGTAGTGCCAAGATGGTGCTTGAGACAGATATGCACCCAGGACAGCTTAAGGATATGGTATGCTCTCCGGGTGGTACAACGATTCAGGCTGTACGTGTTTTAGAAGAACAGGGTATGCGTGCTGCGGTTATGGACGCCATGAAGGCTTGCCTTGATAAATCTCGCAATATGTAATAATAGTCCTTGCTTTTTTGAACAAAACCATGTAGAATATACCTATTGAGGATTTAAGCACTAAGGAGATATAAGACATGAGTCAGGCAAAAGTTGATAAGTATAAAGCTGAGAAAGCGAATCGTAAAGAGACTGTTGCAAAAGAGAGACGCAATCGTAAAATTGCTAAGGTTTGTACAACAATCGTTGGTATTGCTCTCGTTGCTTGGATTGCTGTAAGTGCAGTTTTTTATGTGATTGATAATCGTCCGGTTAATACAATCTATGCTACAACAGCAGGCATTGATGATTATTTGAGCGAACTTTACGAAGAAGAAGAAACTGAATAATCTACCGAGACAGATACAGAAGCTTTAACAGAAAAAGCAGAATAACTATGAATGGAGAATAAGCTTACTTAGGTTGAACTAAGTAAGCTTATTTTTTCTTCGCGGAAAATTCTTAGGTGAGAAGGCAGGTTATACACCAATAATCCCGCTTGTGGTTGTTGCATCCGGTTGAAATAGTATGTATAGAAGCAGAAGGAGTATAATGCCTAGTGCGGCAACAGTTGCATAGAACAGAATATCTTTTAGTTTAATGACAACAATTTTGGTTTTTGCACTCATGATTTTCACCTCATTCCTATTTTTATACAATATGCTATGGAGTGGAAATTATGCATGGACTCATTCGTTTTTTACGTGGAGAAAAATTGAAAAAATATAAAAAAATTGTTGACATTCTAAAACCTATGAGGTAATATATAACCTGTGCTCACGAAACAACAGGCTGTTTCGACGGAATTACTTTGTGGTTCCTGTATTGGTACATATATGCGATAGTGGCGTAGTTGGTAACGCGCGACCTTGCCAAGGTCGAGACC
>CAYMYV010000021.1:0-16328 GCA_964394775.1 uncultured Lachnobacterium sp.
CGCATATTTGCAATCACCTGACATAGGATATCCGTTCCGATATGTGGCTTATTCTCATACAAAATGCGTTCCGGTGCACCAAATCGCACAAAGGTCTCAAGAACAAATTGATTCCGATTGGATGGGTCTTTGACAACGGTATTCAATTTTCCATCGGAAAAGGTTCCTGCACCGCCCTCACCAAACTGAACATTTGAAGAGGTATTCAGTACCCCTGTTTCCCAAAATTGAACTACATCCTTCTTACGCTCTTCCACAGATTTTCCACGTTCAATTAATATTGGATGATATCCGGTTTCTGCCAGTACAAAAGCCGCAAATAGTCCGGCTGGTCCGGCTCCAATAATAAGTGGTGGATGCTCCAAATTCTCATCCCCTGAATCCGGATATACATAAGCCTTTGGTTTTACAACTGAAATAGAAGCATTGTTTGCTTTTTTAACAATTGCATTTTCATTATCACATGATACCTGACAGGAATACACGAGATACAAATCCGGTTTCTTCCTTGCATCTATGGATTTTTTTACGATTCTATATGTAAGCTTCTGATTCTGTGAAAGCTTTAAGGCTTTTCTGATTTTGTTTTCCAAATCCGCTGCCGTATGTGTATATGGCAGCTTTAACTGAGTAATCTGAATCATAGTTACCTTTCTATGTGTTGGTTTTGTTACGATAAACTATATGGCTTTTCCTGCAATATATCCTGTCGCCCATGCAAAATGCAGATTATATCCACCACATATACCATCAACATCAATAATTTCTCCGGCAAAATACACATTTTTTGCAAGCCTTGATTCCAATGTATCCACACAAATATCCGATACCGGTATTCCACCGGTACAAATCTGCGCATATTCGAAATCACGAAAGTTTGTAACAGTCACCTTAAAATCCAAAAGAAACGACGCAAGCTGTTCCAAATCATTATCATTTAAGGAGGATACAGACATCTTTTTGTCGAAATGCAGCTTGTCCCAAACCATGTCTGCCAGTTTCTGATGTATAATTCCATTTAATAAAGTGACAATTGTTTCTTCCGCATAAAGCTTCTTACGAAAGTTTAATTCATTGATAAGTTGAATTTTGTCAAATTGTGGAAGTAGATTTACTCCAATCTGAACCTTCGACTTATCATAAACTCCCTTAGAGAGATATCGGCTTATTTGAAACACCGGAATTCCGGATAAGCCATAGTCAGTAAACTGAATTTCTCCGGTATCTTCCGCCTGTCTCCGGCCATCGATATAAGCAGCTACCGTTCCATGGGCGCGAACTCCTGATACCTTCTTAAAATCAATTCCTTTACAATAATATCCGCATAATGCAGGTAAAATAGGGACAAAACGATGTCCTAAATCCTTGATTCGTTCAAACATACTTCCGTCGCTGCCAAGTTTAGGTGCAGCTAATAATCCGGTAGCAATAATAAGCTTCTTGGCAGCAAGCTGTGCGTTGTTAGTTGTAATACTTACGCCTGCGGCTTCTGAAGCAATATGATTTACAGTTGTCTCATAGGAGATGGCAACCTGTAATCTATGAAGTTCCTCTAATAATGCAGTAACAATGGAGGAAGCCTGTTCGCTATTAGGATAGTAATATCCATTCTTCTCTTTTGGGCAAATTCCAATAGAATGAAAGAATTCCAAGCAATCTGATACCGAAAATTCACTAAGAACCTGCTCTACAAATGTCTTATCTCCACCAAAGCATTCCACTGTCATATGCTTATTTGTAAAATTACATTTCCCATTTCCGGTAGCAAAAAGCTTCCTTCCTGCTTTATCTGATTTTTCAATAATCAACACCTTTTGGTTTGCTCTTGCAGCGGTTATTGCTGCCATCATTCCGGCTGCACCGGCACCAATAACAATAACATCCCACTGCTTTTTCGTATTTTTGCCCATAAATCACCAACTTAAATTTTCAAAATAAACCAGTGTAATTTTATCATATAGGCATCAAAGATTCAACAAATATCAGCTAGAATAACTTTCTAGAAAACTAAAAAGCTGTTCTTCATTTTCAAAATAAATTCCAGTTATAAGCTTTGCTTGAATGTCCTCTGGAAGCGTACTTGATTCTATTCCGGTTTCCATATATAACGTATTGGATTTCACATCATAAATGAATATATAACCATCGACGTCTTTGGCATAAAAATAATAGGTTTTATATTCATTACTGCTGGTAACAGATTGTGTATTTTCTTCTGTGACTATTTCTATTTGTGTATTTGTGTCCTCTATTTCTATCTCATTTTGTTTCGTTTCATTATGAAAAAAAATATATATTCCCGTAACAAAAATCAAAAAAACAGATAAAAAAATACAGATACTTACTTGACGTTTCATTTTAATCACCCCAAATAAGTATCTGCATATTTTATATCGATTATTCTTTTTATTTTAATAAATGTGTCTTCTTTGCAAGCTTAACTAATAAATGTCCTTTCGGAAATCTACGAAGATCAGACTCGGAAAGCCCTTTCAGTAATAACAGGGTAATTGCATACACAAGAATCGCCAATATAACAGAAACAACAAGACTAATAATATTATTTTCTGTAAGCTTAAACAATCCCTGATATACAAAATATGTTACCACACCCATGATTCCGGAGCAAATGGCCGGAATAATAAACGTCTTACGAATCTCCTGACGATATCCTGTAGCACGTGCGATATCACAGGAATTTAGTATAGATACCAAAAATGCAAAAAATGCATTAGCAATTACTACAGCATAAATGTTCAATCGGAAGAATAACATTAAGAAAATCAAAACAATCACATGAGCAACTAATGAAATAGCAGCATTTTTTACCGGAACCTTCATTCGGTCAATTCCTTGCAGTAAGCCATTGGACAAGGTAGACATAGAATAAAAAACTACTGCGATTGCACCAAGCCACATCATAGATGTTGCCATGTCTAAGGTTGCAATTGTTCCAGGGAATAATAACATAAAAATTGGTTTTGCAAGTACAGCCAGTCCAACACAACATGGCATAGCAATTACCATTATAAAACGCATGGCAGCATTGATTTGTCCACAAACACCTTCCATATCACCCTCTTCATAAGAAGCAGATAATGCCGGAACGCTTGATGCAGCCATGGCGGATGCAATAGAAATTGGGACATTAATTAACACCTTGTATTTTCCGGAAAATACTCCCCACCAAACATCAATCTGTTCTGCGGTAGCGCCTTGAAGTACAGCAATGTTTTTAAACAATCCCTGGTCAACAATTCCACTAATATTATAAATCGTAGAACTGAGCAGTACAGGAATAATTGTAAGAACAAGTATTTTCATGGTATATCCAAAGGAATCCACCTTTACATTGCGTTCGCGCTTCATCTTACGCTTAAACACACGCATATATACGACAAACACAAACATAACAAACAGCAACGCTGCTACAGCACCTAAATTAGTGCCGAGTGTGCCACCTGCCGCACCATATGCCGCTGCATATTTTTCAGGATTTCCAAGCACCTCACCGATTTTGCTGCCGTATTGGAACAACACATATGCTGCCCAAATGCTGACAATTGCATTTACAATCTGTTCAATCACCTGTGAAATTGCACTTGGCACCATGGAACCCAGCCCTTGGAAAAAACCTCGTAAAACGCCAAGTATTGCAACAACAATCAATACCGGAGCTAATATTTTAAGCGCAAAAACACTAAGCGGAGTCTGAAGAGATGCTGTAAAAAATTCTGCACCAAAATATACAATAAGTGAAACTGCCGTGCCTGTAATAATTGCAAACAACAATGCACCCTTTAGCACCTGATAAGCTTGTCTCCTGCGTCCTCTTGCCATTCTGGCTGATACAAGCTTGGATACAGCAAGCGGTAAGCTGTAAGAGGAAATAATTAGCATAATATTATATACTTCAAACGCACAGCTATAGTAGTTGTTTCCGGTATCCCCAATAATCTCGGTCATTGGAAGGCGGTATAATAGTCCAATAATTCGGCTAATAATAGAAGCTGCTGCTAATATGGAGCCTTGTACCAAAAAATTTGAATCTTTTTTCGATGAACCCATAAATGTTATCCTTTTATCTAAAATTTTATCTTAAAATGTTCATTTGATTTAAAATCTCTGTTTGTTTTGCCTCCATTACAACAGCTTCTTCTTCTGTCATATGGTCATAACCAAATAGATGAAGCATACTATGTGTAATTAAAAATGCATACTCTCGTTCTACACTGTGTCCATAGCTTTCGGCCTGTTCTAAAACTTTTTCAACAGAAATTACAATATCACCAAGTAAAGCCTCGCCCGTATCCGGATTAAAATCATCATTATCCTCTTCGTCTAAAAAGGAAAAATCTCCCGGAGCCTCATAATTTAACATTGGAAATGATAGCACATCAGTAGGACGATCCATTTGACGAAATTCTTTGTTGATGGTATGTATTCCTGCATTGTCTGTTAATGTCAAGTTCACCTCAGCCTCATATGGAAAATCTGCATAATCTAAGCAATGATTCACAACCTTTTCCGCTAATTCCTGATAATCAAATAAAAATGGCACTTCCACTTCTTTTTCCAAAATGAAACTCACGATAATAGTTCCTCCTTTGCTAACATTTCACGTATTTTTAGAAATGCATTGATTCCTAAACCTGATTTCTCATATATTCCTGCTGATGAGAACTCATTTAAGGTCTGAAAAATGAGTACTTCACGATTCCATTTGCTAGAACCGATATCGGAGCTTAGCACTTCTTTTTTCAGTAAAACCGCATCTAACATGTGTATCAAAGCGGATTCCGGGGTAGAAGGCAAAGCCTTCTCTGCCTGATATTCTCTTAAAATCTGAATCAGTTCTTCCGGAAAACACAATTCCTGCGCTTTTTTAACCCCATTTTCAACGACAGGCTCTCCTTCTAATCTTCCTAATCTATAATAAAAGGCAGCAGCTTTTGCCAAAGCTTCGTTTAATCCTAAAACATGAGCGTATTTCTCTGAAATCTCTGATAATCTTCTGGCATGAAGATATTCAGCAGAGGAATAGTTATAAATCTCTTTAACCATGAAATACTCTTTTGCAAGAATAGAATCATACTGAAAAATAATATCCTGCTGTGTCACCTCCACGGCCTTAGGATAATACCGAATCGCATAAACAGCTATTATTATACCATTAATAACACTAAATATAAGCTGCATAACAGACAAGCTTTCATTGGACCAATAACAAAATACACTTGGAAATAGTATATTACAAAAGAAAAAAATGATTCCAATTAAGCGTGCATATTCCGCCTCGCGTAACGCTTTGCTTAAAATACATGCAATAACTGTCAAAATCACATAGGTTAAGAGCTCGTTAAAGCTGCCACCTGTTGTTATTGCTAATAAAATGTTAAAAAACATGGAAAAAGCAATTCCTAATATTTCATTACTGTATGAAATCATGATTAACGGGAACAGCATAACCGGTCTGCAAAATTCCGGCATAAATGATACAATTAGCATAATTACACAGCATATAACAAAGCCTGTAGCAATTCTCGAATAATCACTTTGCGGATTATTTCCAATCAGCCTTCTGCGTCGTTCATATTCTAATTCAAAATAGATTACCGACATAAAACCTAAAATAATAAATAAAACACAAAAAAACTCATCAAATTCGAGGGAATTAATCACACACAGAATTCCTGATGAAACAATTGCGGATAAAACAATTAGAATAAAAGGTCTTGTTCGATACTTACTTATCTTTTCCTGTTCCTTCATCGTTTCTCCTGTTTTGGTTTCTTAGTCCTTGCTTCCTTTTGTTCATATACATCATATGCTTCAACAATTTTCTGTACCAATGGATGACGAACAACGTCTTTATTTGTCAAACGACAAATCTCAATCTCATCGACATTTTTTAATACCTTTAATGCTACATCCAAACCGGATTTTGTGCCTGGTGCAAGGTCTTTTTGAGTTGCATCACCGGTAACAACAACCTTTGAGCCAAAACCAATACGGGTTAAAAACATCTTCATCTGTGCAGGTGTAGTGTTTTGGGCCTCATCTAAAATAATAAATGCATTATCTAAGGTTCTACCACGCATATATGCCAAAGGAGCTACTTCAATTAAGCCCTTTTCCATATTTTTCTGGAAGCTTTCAGCCCCCATTATCTGATATAAGGCATCATACAAAGGACGTAAATAAGGATCTACCTTGCTTTGTAAATCTCCCGGAAGAAAGCCAAGCTTCTCTCCCGCTTCAATCGCCGGTCTTGTAAGAATAATTCTGCCCACCTCTTCATTCTTAAATGCGGTAATTGCCATAGCCATTGCCAGATAGGTCTTTCCTGTTCCGGCCGGTCCCATACCAAACACAATCATTTTCTTACGAATTGCATCAATATATGCCTTCTGACCTAGTGTTTTCGGTTTGATTGGCTTACCATTTGTCGTATGGCAGATTAAGTCCTTGTCGATATCCAGCATGACGGCGCCCTTTTTCTCTGCGACTAAGGATAGTCCATAATTTACGTTTTGTGCAGAAATAACATTTCCACGTTCTGCCAATTCGTTCAAAAGGGAAAATATTTCAACGGCATCTGCAGTGCTTTGCTCATTTCCTATAATCTTAATAGAATCGTCTCTTGCAATTACGGTAATTCCGAGAGCACGTTCAATTTTTTTAATGTGTACATCAAATTCTCCAAAGATATTTGTGATATTTTTGGCTGGTATTTGAATTATTTTTTCATTCAAACTCATTTTCCGTAACTTCCTCCACGGGTATATTTATACCAACTTCTTCGCGGCATATAATTTTTCCGCAAATAATGATACTGTTCTCTTTCTTTTCTATCATAACACTTTTATCCAGAATTATAACCCCATTTTCTTCTAATTTTTCAATATAAGGGTTGATTTTTTCGTATCCAATGCTTGAAAGCATATCATCTGTGTATAATCCGGTAATTTGAAGCGCTGCAAGCTCCATTTCGTTTATTATTCCATAGTATGTATATTCAACCTGACCAATAATAAGCGCATCCGCTTTCTTGTACAATATTTCTATAACCTCACCATTATCATTGAGGATGTCACAAGTGCCCTCTACTAATGTCTCACCCTTTTTCACATGCATTCCCTCTGATACCACAGCTTTGCCGGTTCGTGTTATCATCGAATAAATATATGCATCCTTGTTAGCAATGAAATCATAGCGCTGTGCCTCGTCTGTGTCAAAAGGATATTCATCATAAAGGGATTCACGCACATCAATGCATAATTTTGTTTGGTCTACGTATACAGATACCCAGCCTAGCTCACTATAGTTTTGTCGAATCGTATATTCTATTTGTGAGCAGTCAACTTCCGAAATCTTTTGTCCGACCTCTATCTTTTGTTCAGCCAAAAATTGTAACAATTCCTGCTCGGAAACTTTTTCATTTCCTTGGATTTGGATATTCCAGATTAGGGTGTTACTATATACGATAATGCAGGCAAATGCCAGTATAAATGCCGGAAACCACTTTAAGTGCGGATGTCTGTAGCACCAGAATGGATATCCATGCTTACCAATAATTCTTAAATGTGTTTTTGTTTTCCGCAAAAAAGGTTTTAAATAAAAGAAATCCTTTAATCTAATATGCCCACGAATAAATCGTTCCAAATCTTGAGTGATATTCCAAATATGAATATCATTTCTGGAACACAAATTTAAAAATCGATTAACTTGTCTTCCAGTTAAGCTTATGTATACATAACCATGAAACCACCTTATCAATTTTTTCATATTAGCAAAACTCCATGGAATGAATATATCCCTTAATAATTAATTCTTCTTTGGAATAAGAAATAATGACAAGATTTTTTCCTTTGATTTGTATTTGAAAGCTTTTGGCCAGAACATTAATCTGTTCCTTTTCATACAACAAAATACCCCGGTGATTAGAAATATACAGCTCACGATTTCCGGTAAATGATATACATGGCATTCCAAGAAACAGATCTTGTGGCAAAGCTAAGGATTCAATTATTTTGGTAGTGGTTTGTTCTATATGCTTATTCATACTAAAATATATGAATGAGAGCTCTTATTTATGATATGGTTCGTTATTTATAATTCGATATGCACGATAAATCTGTTCCATTAATATCACACGCATTAGCTGGTGTGGAAATGTCATTTTAGAAAAGCTAAGCTTATAATTGGCACGTTTGATTACTTCATCAGATAACCCTAAAGAACCACCGATTACAAGATAGATATGGCTGGTTCCCTGAATACCAAGACCTTCTATTTTCTCTGCCAGCTCTTCTGAGTCCAATTGCTTACCATCAATACAGAGACAAATTACATATGCTTCATCCTTTATATTCTTTAATAGCCGTTCGCCTTCTTTATCTTTGATTTGCTTTATTTCGGTGTCTGAAGCCTGGTCAGGGGTCTTTTCATCTGCAACCTCCAGAATCTCCAATTTGCAATAACGACTCAATCGTTTGGAAAATTCATCAATCGCATCTCTATAAAATTTTTCTTTTACTTTTCCTACACATAGAATCGATATTTTCATACACATCTCACAGTATTTCATATTTACAAAAGAGGTTCTGAATTTTCAGAACCTCTAAACTTAAATGAAGCAGCTTTCTTATTGTTTATTGGCCAGCTTTTGTACCTGACTCTGTTTCCGTATCCTCCGGAATAATAATAATTGGAACCTCAATACCCTCTACGCTACATTCGAAAACCTTACGATAGATTGTGCTTGAGAAACCTGTTTTATTATCATAAATCATAACACGAAGAACATTTTTGCCGGACGGTACTATAATTGGCTCTGTATATTCTAATTTAGTTAAAGAATCCATAGTTGGATCAATTCCATCCCATGAATAATATGCCGTACAACCAGATGGAACAACAATTGTAATATATGTTATTTTATCAAAGGCTCCACCATCAGGGGTCACAACCGGTGCATCAGGTGCTTCATATTCAAGATAATAGGTTTCCTGTACCATGCTACTGAATACTCCGATTTCATTCTTTGCAACCACTTTAAGAGTTACCATACCGGTCTGGTCAAGCGTAATCTTTCCATTGTATAATATTCCATTAGCCGTTGGATCGGACCCATCAATTGTATAATAAATCTCATTTTCCAATTTGGATGAAATCATTACTTCAATCGAGTTAGAATAGGTTCCGCCCTTTTTAGAAATTGTTGGCACATCTACTTCATAATTCTCGAAAAGAGCCAGGATTCTGTTATTAGTAACACCGCTTCTTAATTCCAAAATGGCAGCTACATCATTTATAGAGCTATAATATTGGAATAATGCCTTATAAGCAGTATAGTTTACTTTATCCAGTTTGATAATTTCCTTATACATGGCGATCATTTTCTCGGGCATATTATTCGTTTTATACATATCTGCCAAAGTAAAACGAACTTCAATATCATCCTTATCCAATTCGAGTGCACGCATGTAATAAGCTTCTGCTGTTTCAAAATCACCTGAATCTAAAGCAGCCTCTGCCTGCTTCACCTGATAATCAAATGAATTGGCATTTTTCTCCTCTATCATATCGCTAACAACGAAAAATGCAACAAACAAAAGCGCACAGATTGCAATAACTGCAATCAGAATGATAACAAGCTGAATTTTTTTCTTTCTTTCCAGCTTGCGTTGTCTTTCTTTTTCCTTACGAGCTCTAATTCTTTCTGCTGCTTCTCTATCCATCGGCCTTTTTGATGGCGATGGTTTCTTTTGCTGAACAGCTTTTGATGTGTTTGAGGTCTGAGTGCCTGCCTCCATCAGAATACTGATATCATCATCATCAAAAACATTATAATCAGGTACAATTTGTAACGATTTGCCACAGTATGGACAAGTATTGTGCTCTTCTTTAACCGGAGCACCACAGTTAAAACAATTCATAAAACCACCTTTAAGAATAATATTTCATTGCATCTAAACAATTCTTCATCAACATGCAAATTGTCATTGGCCCAACTCCGCCCGGTACAGGAGTAATTGCAGAGCAAATTGGCTCTACATCTTTATAATCCACATCGCCGCATAATTTATTCTCTGCATCTCTATGAATTCCTACATCAATTACTACTGCGCCTTCTTTTACATACTCTCTTGTAATAAACTTCGGCTTACCTATTGCTACAATTAGAATGTCTGCTTCTTTGCACAGCTCTTTTAAGTTCCTTGTCTTAGAATGACATACGGTAACTGTAGCATTTTCACGAAGCATAAGCAAGGACATAGGCTTCCCTACAATATTGCTTCGACCAATTACAACACAATGCTTTCCTTCAATTTCAACATTGGAATGCTTCAATAATTCAATAACACCTGCCGGAGTACAAGATACAAAGCCCTGTTCACCAATTACAAGTGCTCCCACATTCTGTGGGTGGAATCCATCTACATCCTTCTGTGGGGAAATACGATTGATTACATTTTTTTCGTTCATATGCTTCGGCAATGGTAACTGACATAATATACCATGTACCGTGCTATCATTGTTTAGTTCGTCAATTAATTGTAACAATTCTGTTTCTGTTGTTTCTTCCGGAAGCTCATAAGAACGGGAATTGATTCCGATATACTCACAAGCCTTCTTTTTGTTAGCAACATAAACAGATGAGGCAGGATCATTTCCAACCTGAATAACCACAAGTGTACAGTCTTTTCCCTGATTTTTCAAGTCCTGTACCTGCAATCTTAATTCATTCTTAATAATTTGAGAAATTAATTTTCCATCAATAATCTGAGCCATAGTGTTGTGCCTTTCTATTAATTGTATCTTAGAACAATCCTGTAATTACACCATCTTCATCAACATCGATTCCATGTGCAGCAGGTGTTTTTGGAAGCCCTGGCATAGTCATAATTGAACCATTAATCGCAACTACGAAGCCTGCTCCTGCAGAAACATATACTTCACGCACATTAATTGTAAAGTCGCTTGGACGTCCAAGCTTTGTAGCATCATCCGATAATGAATACTGTGTTTTTGCCATACAAACCGGAAGTCTGCCCATTCCAAGGTCAGTAATTCGTTTTAATTCCTTATCTGCTGCTGCTGAATATGTAACTCCATCTGCACCATAGATTTCTCTTGCAACAGTCTCAATTTTTTCTTTTAAGGAAAGCTCATCATCATATAATACCTTGAAATGACTTTCTTTATTTTCTAAGGTTTCAAGAACCTTTTCGGCCAAGGCAATACCGCCTTCGCCACCCTTTTCCCAAACCTCAGATAATGCAAATTCACATCCTCTTTCCTTACAGAAGTGTTCAACGAAATCTGTTTCCGCTTTTGTATCACTTACAAACGAGTTCAATGTAACAACTACAGGAACCCCATATTTCTGTAAGTTTTCAATGTGTTTTTCTAAGTTTACAATGCCTTTGGCAAGTGCCTCCAGATTTTCGTTATTAAGCTCTGCCTTTGCAACACCACCATTGTATTTTAAAGCGCGGATAGTTGCTACAAGTACAACTGCATCCGGAGCCAGGCCCGCCTTACGGCATTTGATGTCGAAGAACTTCTCTGCACCAAGGTCTGCGCCAAAGCCTGCTTCTGTAATAACATAATCTGCCAATTTTAATGCTGTTTTTGTTGCGCGTACACTGTTACATCCATGCGCAATATTTGCAAAAGGTCCACCATGAACAATAGCAGGTGTATTTTCTAATGTCTGAATTAAGTTTGGCTTTAATGCATCCTTTAATAAAGCTGCCATGGAGCCTACGGCATTCAAATCGGCTGCAGTAACAGGTTTGCCATCAAAAGTATATGCAACAATGATGTTTCCAAGTCTAACCTTTAGGTCAGCCATATCATCAGCAAGACAAAGAATTGCCATGATTTCAGATGCTACCGTAATTACAAAGTGGTCTTCGCGCACCATACCGTCCATCTTGTTTCCAAGACCAACTACAATATTTCGAAGAACACGATCATTCATATCCAAGCATCTCTTCCATACAATCTGTCTTGGGTCAATTCCAAGTTCATTCCCTTGTTGAATATGATTATCCAATAATGCTGCAAGCAGGTTGTTTGCAGAAGTAATCGCATGAAAATCTCCTGTAAAATGAAGGTTTAAGTCTTCCATTGGAACCACCTGCGCATATCCACCACCGGCCGCACCGCCTTTTACACCAAAGCATGGTCCAAGGGATGGTTCACGTAGAGCGATTAACGTTTTTTTACCCAATTTTCCAAACGCCTGTCCAAGTCCAACGCTTGTTGTTGTTTTACCTTCCCCTGCCGGAGTTGGATTAATAGCTGTAACCAGAATTAATTTTCCATTAGGATTGTTCTTTGCTTTTTCCATTAATGAATCTGACAATTTTGCTTTATACTTACCGTATAATTCTAAATCATCTTCCATAATTCCAATTGATGCTGCAACTTCTTTAATTGGAAGCATTTTTGCTTCCTGTGCAATTTGAATATCGGTCTTCATGTATTCCTCCATTATGTATAAAATCATTGTCTTAGTAATTACTTATAAGATTTACCACTTTTAATAGTTCTCGTCAATATAAAGCTCAAACTCTTCCTGATTCATTAATACCTTTCTAGGCTTCGTTCCTTCTTCAGGACCTACAATTCCGGCTTCCTCTAACTGGTCCATAATTCGTGCTGCACGGTTGAAGCCAACCCTTAAGTATCTTTGAAGCATTCCAATAGAAGCCTTTTCCTTATCAATAATGAGTTTTGCCGCTTCGATGAAATAAGTATCTTTTCCATCTCCACCGGAATCCATATCAGAGATTGATACAGTTGTATTTCCGGAATTTTCTATATTTTCGAGCTTCTGTTGTACATCTGTATTATATGTAGCATTTCCGTTTTTCTCAGTAATGAAACGCACCACGTCTGCTACTTCCTTGTCCGAAACAAATGCGCCCTGCACTCGAATTGGCTTTGGTACACCCTGTGGATTAAAGAGCATATCACCCTTTCCAAGAAGCTTTTCTGCGCCATTCATATCCAGAATCGTTCTCGAATCCACACCGGAGGTAACGGCAAAAGCAATTCGGCTAGGCATATTTGCTTTAATCAGACCGGTAATAACGTTAACAGAAGGTCTTTGAGTTGCAATGACTAAGTGAATACCACATGCACGTGCCAACTGAGCTAATCGACAGATTGCTTCTTCTACATCATTGGATGCAACCATCATAAGGTCTGCTAATTCGTCTACGATAATAACAATTTGTGGCATCCTCTTTGGCTCGTTCTGGCCTTCCGGTGCCATAATCTGTTCTACACGAGAATTATATCCATTAATATCTCTTACGCCAATTTCAGCAAATTTATTATAGCGTTCTGTCATCTCAGCAACTGCCCAATGTAAAGCACCTGCCGCCTTCTTTGGATCTGTCACAACAGGAATCATAAGATGTGGAATTCCGTTATAGACACTAAGCTCAACAACCTTTGGGTCAATCAAAATAAGTTTTACATCCTTTGGGTCAGCTTTGTATAAAATACTCATGATAATGGTATTAATACATACGGATTTACCGGAGCCTGTTGCGCCTGCAATCAAGACATGTGGCATTTTGGCAATATCAGCCACCTTTGTTTTTCCGGATATATCCTTACCAACCGCAAAGGTAATCTTAGAAGAAGAATTCTTAAACTCCTCTGATTCTAATAAATCTCTAAAGGAAACGGTCACATTTTCACTATTTGGAACCTCAATACCAACCGCTGCCTTTCCGGGAATTGGTGCTTCAATTCGGATATCCGCAGCTGCAAGATTTAATTTGATATCATCTGCGAGGTTAACAATTTTACTAACCTTCACACCCATTTCCGGCTGTACCTCGTATCGTGTTACGGATGGTCCACAGCTGATATCGGTTACTGTAACATTTACACCGAACGTTTTTAAGGTCTGCTCCAGCTTTTGTGCAGTCTCACGTAACTGTGCCTGTGTATTTCCTGCACGACGGCTGTCACCCTGTTTTAACAGTGACAATGGTGGGA
The DNA here is from genome assembly GCA_964394775.1 of uncultured Lachnobacterium sp. Taxonomy (GTDB): domain Bacteria; phylum Bacillota; class Clostridia; order Lachnospirales; family Lachnospiraceae; genus Roseburia. Next base: position 14,032 of record CAYMYV010000021.1, read on the forward strand.
AAACATATGGTTTCTCTTCGACAGCATTCTGTTCTGCTATGATTTCATTTGCAACATTATCTACCGCTTTTTCAATTTCTTCAACAGACGCTCTACCTCTTCGGGTGCTTGTATGCTCCATAACAGGTTGTGGCTCGTCTGCAATGAAATCTCCAACAATCTTAGGACCTTTTCTTGTATCCTCTTCCGGAATTAACGGTGCATATCCACTGGTTTCTTCATCATTAGAAGATAGCTTTGTTCTTCGCTCTGCCTTAATATTCGGTAGCTCTAGCTGTTCGCCATGAAGCTCTCCCATCTCATCCGAATATGGTAAATCTTCTTTTTTAGGTATTTTGGTATCCGTAGATACTCCGGATACTTTATTGTCGATGCGACGACGTTTTTCTTCCTCTCGCACACGACGATATTCCTGATAACGTTCATTTCCCTCTTTTGCTGACTCATATACCTTATGTCCGCTATTTTTAACTCCTCGGATAGCAGATTTTCCGGTAATAAGCACAATTGAAATAATAAGTACAATAATGTCAATAATGTATGTACCTACAATACCAAATGCATGACTAATATAGTATGCAAGAAAGCCACCGACAATTCCACCGCCCTTTTTATCATGAAAGCCATAATCAAAGGCCTCAAGTGGTGTCATTACCTCTCCCTTTGAGGTAACCAGAGTCATAAATACACACAAAAATACGGTAAAAAGAATTCCTGCGATAAGCTTGAAGATTGCAAACAAATTATCCTTATTGGAAACAGCAAAAAAGGTTCCAACAATCAAAATAATTGGAAAAATATAAGCTATAATGCCAAATACTCCAAATAAAAAGGAGCTCACTGCATTTCCTACAACTCCACCGACGCCAAAATTACTAATAAACAAAAGCAAAGCGCCTGCAATTACAATCCATAACGCAATCTCTACTCGAAATTCCTCGACCTTGCGTACCTCTTCCACACTTGGTTTGTTTGTCTTTCGTTTTGTAGAAGATGATTTCTTCTTCTGTGCCATGAAAAACCTCCAAAATATATATAATACTTGTATTAAATCACATAAAAATACTACTATACTATACCATATTTTGATTCTATTGTCATCATCAACCAGCTAATTCTTTTTCTTTTATTAAAGACTTCAGTTTAGTAAAAGCCTGCGCAATTCCACCTATTTCATTTATCAAGCCAACATCAACAGCTTCCTTCCCTACAAGGATGGTTCCAACATCTTTTGTCAGCATCTGCGTATTCATCATTAACTCTTCTATTTTTTCATAGGTTGCATCGCAATGACTTGTAATGAATGAAATAATTCTATCCTGCATACGTTTAAAATAGTCATAGGTTGCAGGTGCACCAATAACAGTCCCACTCATTCGAACAGGATGAATCACCATAGTACCACTAGGTACAATCATAGAATAATCGGTAGATACTGCCAAAGGAACTCCTATAGAATGACTACCCCCTAATACTAAGGATACGGTTGGCTTACTAAGTGAGGCAACCATCTCTGCAATGGCTAATCCACTTTCTACATCTCCGCCAACAGTATTGATAAGTAACAGTATTCCATCTATTTTATTATCATCTTCAATTTCTGCCAATTTTGGTAAAATATGCTCATATTTTGTAGTTTTTGTATTGGATGGAAGACATTCATGACCTTCGATTTCACCTATTATTGAGATTAAATATATCGTTACTTCATCATCTTCTATTACACTTTGCCCATATTCCTTAATATCATCTTTTGGAGAACAATCCTTTTCTTTTTCGTCCACTATATCACCTCATTTTTTTGATTATCAAACAATAAAAAATACGGACACTATATGGATAGCGTCCGTATTATTTTAAACATTTATTTGATTTTTATTCGCCAAGAAGATAATTATATAAGCCTTCATAACGATATCTGGAAGCATTCCAAGAGAAGTCCTTTGCCATACCTCTGTCAACCATCTGATTCCACTGACGTTTTTTATCATAATAAATATGTTTTGCATAATTGATTATGTAAAGCATTTCATCTGCATTATAGTTTGCAAACGAGAAGCCATCGCCGGTATTATCATATTCATTATATGGAATAACGGTATCCTTCAATCCGCCGGTTTCACGTACAATTGGAACTGTTCCATGACGGAAGGAAATCATCTGTGTCAATCCACATGGTTCGAATCTTGATGGCATTAAAAATGCATCCGCAGCTGCATATAATTTACGGGCAAGAGCATCGTTATAGCAGATGTTTGCAGATACACGATCTGGATATTTCCATGCATAGTGACGGA
>CAYMYV010000022.1:0-16113 GCA_964394775.1 uncultured Lachnobacterium sp.
ATGAAAGAACATATAAAAGTATTATTCATCTGCCACGGCAACATCTGTCGCAGCCCCATGGCAGAATATGTAATGAAAGATTTAGTAACCAAACAAAACATCGCAGACCAATTCCACATTGCTTCGGCAGCCACCAGCTATGAGGAGATTGGGAATCCTGTTTACCCACCGGCTCGCGCAGAGCTTGCAAAGCACAATATCAGCTGCAAGGGTCATGCAGCACGCAAGCTTATTAAGGCAGATTTTACGGAGTATGACTATCTGATTGCGATGGAACAGTATAATATTCGTAATATTCAAAGGGAATTTGGACCGGAATTGGCTAGTCGGGTGTCACTTCTTTTGGATTATACGGACACACCGGGGGATATTGATGACCCATGGTATAGCGGAGGATTTGATGTAACCTACAAGGAAGTATTAAAGGGTTGTGAGGGGTTGTTAAAATTCCTGGGATATTAAAAAAGATAGGCTATCACAAATGCCATTTCAATTGGACATTATGTGATAGCCTATCTTATTTTTATCAATACATAAAAGGATTACCCTTCAAATGCAATAAATCCCTCCTGTGAGGTATAGTGCTGATGTAATTCCCGAACAGAATCATAATCCATAGGGGAATTGTAAATGACTAATTCACAAAGGTTGCCCTGGAAGGATGGCTGGTATGGGTCGCCGCCTAATCGAATCTGCTTTGCAAAACGATTCGTTGGAACGTTTTCGACAATACCTACAACCTCACCATTTATGAAAGCAACCAGGGTTTCAGTTTTTGCGTTATAAGTAACCGTATAATGATACCAGGCACCTATCTGAAGAGGAGCACCGCTGGCATCATACCAACCGTTGATATTTCTTGAATCACGAACACGACAGTCTGATACTCCCTCCCAGGCCTGTGGGATTATGGCAAGGAAACCGGTTTCATACTTGATGTATAAAGAACATGTCCAGGAATATAATTTTTCCGGTTTAATCCATATTGATAAGGTGAAGCTGTCGTTTACCAAAATGTTCTCTGGTATGATAGCGGTATTTTCCTCGAAAGAACCACCAGGGAAATATAGAGATTTGGAATTCTTATATATACCCTGCTGATATTCAAAGCCCTCACCTTCAAAGAAGCCTTCAAATAATCCGTCTTCTGAAAGCAGGCTTCCGTTTAAACGGAAGTTATGGCTTTCGTGAGGATTCTTGGAATATTCATCGGCAAAAGCCAAAAATTCGTCTATTGGAAGAGGTGGAGCATAGTAAAAGCCCTGTGCGATTGGACAACCACAGCTGGTGATGAAATCAATCTGGTCTTTTGTTTCGATACCTTCTGTAACAACATCCATTTTCAAATCGCGGCACATAGAGATAACGTTTCGGATTACCTTTTTACCACGATTGGTATTGGAAGATACATGTAAAAATTCTCTGTCTAACTTGATGGTATCTACAGGAAGGTCCTTTAGCAGGTTAAGCGCCGAGAAACCAGAGCCAAAGTCGTCAATGGAAACTAAAAAGCCAAGTGCTCGTAATCGGTTAACCATGGAAATCATCTCAGAGCTGTCCTTGATGAAAACGCTTTCTGTGATTTCGATTTCTAATTCCGAGGATGGAATATTGTATTTGTTAGCAATATCCAGCAGCTTATTCGGGAATTGTTGATCATACAGATGCAGTCTGGACATATTCACAGATATTGGAATATGTGCATATGTCTTACCGGTCCATGTGGATTTGATACGACATACCTCTTCAAAGATATACATATCCAGTTTGGAAATAAATCCATTTTTCTCAAAAAGAGGAATATATGTCATTGGGGCACGCACTCCATCAACCGGATGAATCCAACGGGAGAGTGCTTCAGCACCATAAAGGTCTGTGGTAATCATATTAACCTTTGGCTGGAAATATACATGGAAATCCCGATTGACCAATGAATCTTCCATTTCCAGTTCAATGTTACGGTTTATTTCGATGGTTTTATCGTATTCCTTGTAAATGGTATAGCGGTTTTTGCCATCATACTTAGCCTGATACATAGCAGCATCACATTTCGCCAGAATGTCATCCAATTGCTGGGCGGCAGACTGGTTCAATACGATACCAATACTTAAGGATACCAAAGATAGGATATCCTTTCTAAAGTCAATGGTCTGCATACCGATAAGCATCTTTTCCGAGATATCTGTCATGTATGCCTCACTGTAGGCAGCATCGAAAAGCACAACATACTCGTCACCGCCGATACGTGCAGCAAAGCTCTGTGTGTTTTCCTTAATCAGCTGACTGATACAGATAAGGAGCTTGTCTCCAGTACTGTGACCATAAATATCGTTTACTCGTTTGAAATTGTCGATGTCGATAAACATGGCATGAATGAAACTATTCTTGTCTAAGGTTTTGTAATAATCGTAGATACCGCGACGGTTAACAAGACCAGTCAAATAGTCCAAAGAGGCCAATTCCGGTTGGTTGTAAATGTGTTCCATAAAAACCCCTCATTTATCTTGTTTAATTATAGTCCCAAACCATTATAGCATTAATGAGAGAAAAAAGAAATAGTATTCGACTTAATATATAGAAAAAAATAAAATAGTTTAAAAAAGAGTAAACAAAACATTGCGAAACGTAGGAGGCTTTGATATAGTGGAAGTTAGAAAAAGGGATTTAAATGAGGAAGAATAGGAAAGGAGAAATATATGAAGAAAAGAGTATTGTCAGTATTGTTAGGCATGTGTCTGGCAACAACGCTTCTTGCCTCCTGCGGGAACACAGGCGGTACTGCAGGAAACCAAAATATACCAAAGGATAAGGGACCAACAGTAACAGACTGGACGGTAAGCTATGAGGGAATCAAGACCGGCTCTGTGAACGCAAGGGCATCGGTACATGACCCATCCATTATTCAGGTAGATGACCAGTATTATATTTTTGGCTCTCACATGGTTGGGGCAAAGTCGGAGAATCTTCGTAACTGGTCAGCCTTTGGAAATGGATATAATACCAACAACTCCATTTACGGAAATCTTTGGGATACCGATAAGAACGTGTTCGAATATGCAGGAAATGGAAATAGCTTAATTCCAACCGATGACGGCGGCACGCATGTATGGGCACCTGACGTTTGTTATAATCCAACGACAGGTCTATATTATATGTATTATTGCACAACCTCTACCTGGAACGCGTCAAACCTTTGTTATGCAACCTCTGAGACAGTAGATGGACCATATGAATGGCAGGGAGCTCTCCTGTACTCGGGCTTTGATTCAACTACAATTGAACAGACCGATGTATTGGATTATGTTAGTAAGGATACTGCTTTAAGCCGATATCTAAAGGGTGGCAGCTACAATTCACAGAGCTGGCCAAATGCGATTGACCCAAGCATTTTCTTTGATGAAGATGGAAGATGGTGGATGGTATATGGTTCATGGTCTGGCGGTATTTTCCTGTTGGAATTAGACCCACAGACGGGAGAGGTAATTCATCCGGAAGCAGATGCTGCGAATGACGTTGACCCATATTATGGAAAAAAATTAATAGGTGGCGGACATAAGTCAATCGAGGGACCATACATTTTATATGATAAAACCAGTGGATATTATTATCTGTTTGTATCCTATGGTACTCTGACCAGAGAAGGCGGATATCAGATTCGTGTATTCCGTTCTGAAACAGTAGATGGCGAATACTTGGATATGAATGGAAGCAAGCCGGATGGCGAAAGCCATATTGGATTCGGACTTAAGCTGTCAGGTAATTACATGCTTCCAAGCTTGAGATACGCTTATATGGCAACCGGACACAACTCCGCATTTATTGATAAGAATGATGGAAAAATGTATATTGTTTACCATACGAGATTTGATAACGGAACAGAGCAGCATTCTCCGCGTGTAAAACAGTTCTTCTTAAATGCAGAAGGATGGCCATGTATGCTTCCATATGCAACCAATGGAGAAACTATTTCTGAGACCGGTTATGCAAGAGATGAAGTGGCTGGTTTGTACTATGTAATCAATCAGGGCTACAGTGTAAATGAAAAAATTGCAGAACCAATCATGCTGGAGCTTACTGCCGGCGGTGGAGTATATGGTGATGGTGTAGAGGGGACCTGGTCTATGACAGACGGAACCTATTACATGACAATTACCATTGACGGAAAAGAATACAGTGGAGTGTTCTGTAAGCAGCTGGATGAAGGTGGAACAGAGGTTATGACCTTCTCAGCGGTAGGAAGTAACGTATCAGTATGGGGCGTAAAGTATTATGAGTAAAACAGATAATAGTAATGTAAAAGAAAAAGTCTATGACGTAGTCATAAACCTTTTGAAATGGGTGGCTGTGACTGCTGGTGGATTTTTGTATTGGATGTTCGTATTGCTGTTGGCATCTATTTTCCTGATGAATATCTGGCTTACTTCGTGGGAAGAGATTCTAAAAATTGGAATTGTACTTACGATTGTAACCTCTGTGGTATACGCAGGAATGTTGATTTATCGTAAATTCAAGTAAAAAGAGCTCTCAGGCAGTAAAAAGCCTGAGAGTTTTTTCCTTATAATATGTCCTATTTCAATTCTTTTGTGGAAGTGCTATAATTTGTTCTATAAGGTCTATTTTGTAGAATGGAGAAGGAGTGGCGCAATAAGAGGCGTCCAAATGAGTTATGGAATTTGTAAGTATATTAAACAACAGGACAGTAGTACATAAGGACAGGAGTATCCCTGCTTTTTTGGTCGATTTAAACCTGGATCAGGTGGTTGAACAGATACAAGCCTATAGCTTAATTCCTGTAAAAAAGTATTATTACGATTTACCGGAAGATACGGATTGCGAGGATTACAGAAGAGCGGTTTATGCTGATGTGAAAAATGCACAGGTAAATATACTTTTGGCGGAATTTGTACAAAGCATGGAGGAGCGAAAGCAGGCATTAGAACGAAAAAAGAAGGTGGAGCTGGGGGTACAGCAGGCAGTGTGGCATATGCGTGAGGTTGCAGCCTACTGTGATGGACTATCCAAGCTATACAGGGGGCTTTTGCCGATACAGCTTTCGTCGGTTGGTTTACAGTCCCTAAGAGAATATTTAGGCGTCTATGTATCCTCAGAGGCTTTTATTACTATGCAGAAAAAAGCATGGAAGCTTTCAGAGAACCTACAAAGCCTGTGCGTAAAGCTTACGATTGAAAATGACCAGATGATTGTAACCGAAGAGCGTGTGTCCGGTACATATGACAGCTTCCTGCGGGAGGTATTGGGCGAACACAATATGCAGATGAGAAGCCCATTTTCTCAAAACTTAAGCTTATGCGATTTGGAGCAGGAGATTGTCCGAAGGTCTGCAAGCCATTTGCCGGAATTGTTCGACGAGATAGAGGCATTTTACCATAAATATCGGGAGTACCAGGATGAGCCGTTGACCTTATTCGGCGACGAGATTTCTTACTATTTGTCTTATTATACCTTTCAGCAGAAGATGGAATTGGAAGGCTTTGCTTTTGTGACACCGACTGTGGATGAGAATAGGGATATGTATGCACAGGGATTATATGATTTGGCACTTGCCTGTGCGAGTCTGAAATCTCACAAGGAGGTTGTAAGCAATTCCATGGTCTATGGTAAGAGAGAAAGCTTTTTTGTATTAACAGGTCCAAATCAAGGCGGAAAGACTACCTTTGCCAGAAGTCTGGGACAATTGGTTTATCTATGTAAGATGGGGCTTGATGTTCCGGCGACAGCAGCCAATGTCCATGCTTTTTCCAATATTCTTACACATTTTTCCGTTGAGGAAAGTGTGGAAACCGGACGAGGCAAGCTGATGGATGAGCTGATACGCTTAAAGCCTATGATGCATACGGATTGCAGAAATGCATTTGTGGTAATCAATGAGCTTTTTACGACAGCTGCAAACTATGACGCATGTATTATGGGAAAAAAGGTATTGGAGCATTTTATCAAGCAGGAATGCAGGGGCATCTATGTAACACACCTAAAGGAATTGACCGAGGCCCATGAGAGCATCGTAAGTCTGCGTGCAATGCTAGATGAGAAAAATGTACAGAATTTTAAAATTCAAAGACATGAGGCCGAGGAACAGGCGTATGCAATCAATCAGGTGAATAAGCATCGTCTGACGTATGAGCAGCTGAAGGAGAGATTACGATGAATGTATATTTTTTATATAAAGACAGGGAATGGGCAAATGTCAGGCGATACAGTGATGCAGAGAATATCATTCAGGACCTGGGATTGAAGACGCTATTTTCCATATCTGCGAAGGAAATGATATATAAAGAGAAAGTAATCGTGGGACTTCAGCAGGAGAATCCATTTCTTGCGCAAACGATGAAATCCGTGATGATGGTGCCACTTACCTCAGAGGAAGAGATTACCTATCGTCAGGCGATGATAAAGGATGTTTTTCGTAATGAGGAGTTTATCTGTGAATTATATACCTATGTGGAGGATGTGCTAAGACGTTGGGATGCCCTGGGTAGAAAGGTAACAGGAAAATCAACTGCAAAGGATTCTTCCGGAAAGCTGATTTACGATATACAGGTACTCAAGCTGTTTGTTACAGCTCTAGGTACGATTAAGGATATGTTTCGTTCACAGATTATGCACTTTAGTAATGGTGGTTTCCGTGCGTTTTATGAGCGATTGTGCGAGGAATTTTCAGATGAGAAGGAAGCTGCTTTAAAGAAGATTCTGGAGGACATTACGTTCTTTACAAATGATTTTGAGATAAAAGAACAATACAAAACAGAAGTAAAATCCAAAATTGTGTTGGGCTGTAATCTTGCGCAGGGATTGAAATGTAATGAGTTTGTAGTAGAAGACATTTCTACCGAGCTTAAAAGAGTCCGTGCCTATAATAATGTCATGGAAAAGATGCAGGAATACATGAATGGACAAAAACCAATCTCATCGCAAAAGAATCCGAACCTTCAAAATCAGATAACGGATTTAAAGAATGAGGTCGTAAAATATGTGATTTCCGCGTGTACACCTTTCATTTACAGCCTTGAGGATTTTTGGGACCAGCTGCATGTTCAGTTAGGCTTTTTTCGTGCTGCAACGATTATGAGGCAGCATATATGGAGGCATCAGCTTCCTTATTGTTATCCTACGGTGAGTGCGCAGAATGTCCTGAGGTTTCAGAACCTGAAGGAATTTGTGATGGCAATCGAGCAGCGGCGGTCCCCGGTTGGAAATACCTGTGATATATCAGACCGAATGCTGTTGGTGATTACCGGCGCAAACCAGGGCGGAAAATCCACCTTCCTGCGAAGCATCGGAATTGCGCAGATTATGATGCAGTGTGGGCTTCCGGTTATTGCAAATCAGTATGAAAGCGGCATTTTCCCATCCTTCTTTACACATTTTACAAGAAGAGAGGATAGTGCCATGAATAGTGGACGTCTCGACGAGGAGCTAAAGCGAATGAGCCAGATTGTTGACAATCTGGGAGAACGCTCCATGGTGCTGTTAAATGAATCCTTTGCCACAACGACGGAAAAGGAAGGCTCCATGATTTCGTATGACATTGTCAAAGCATTAACGGAGGCTGGTGTGAAGGTGCTAACCGTTACGCATTTATTATCCTTTGCGCAACGCATTTTTAACGAGTCAAAGGATGGTGTAGAGTTCTTAAGTGCAGAGCGCGGAGAAAACGGAGAACGAACCTATCGTATGATACAGCACGAGCCGGAGCTGACCAGCTTCGGTATGGATTTATATCAAACGATTATAGAAAAAGACGAAGCCAGTGTTTCCAAGGGATTTTGATATATCGGCTACGGATTTTGACAAAGCTTCGTTTGTGTGTATTGAAAAAATCAAAAAAATGATATAATCTATTTGGAAAAAGCAGACTTGGATTACACCAGCAGATAGAGTTTGATGTAAGGGCTTGACTTTAGTGGTGGCTCAGAATCAGGACTATTTATACATTCTACTTCTGGGAGTACGCAAAGCAGACAGAAAAGAATGAGGAGCTACAGAAGAATTATGAGGTTTGGAAAGACATTTATGAAGAAACCTATAAAATACCATTAAGCTATACTTGTGATGAATAGGAATCGTTGTTTATTCTATTGCAAGGTATAGGCATGCTATAGGAGGTGAATAGGTTGGCAGATTCCAATATAACCAAGAACGCATTGGCAAGTGCCTTAAAGTCATTGATGGAGGAAAAGGCATTTGAAAAAATCAATGTGGCAGACATTTGTGAAAAATGTGAGATGAACCGCAAAAGCTTTTACTATCATTTTAAGGATAAATATGATTTGGTAAATTGGATTTTTGATACAGAATTCATAGCGATAGTACATGAAGAAACACAGGAAGATAATTGGAATTTATTGAATGTGTTATGTAAGTATTTCTATGAAAATCGTAGCTTTTATCGAAAAGCATGGTGCATTAATGGACAGAATTCGTTTTCTGAGCATTTCAGGGAATTGTTGTTTCCAACAATCGTTAGCAGGCTTCGAGGTGTTTTAAATGAAAACGAGGTACAAGAGTTTCAAGTGACTTTTATTGCTGATGCTGTTGTAATGGCTTTTCAAAGGTGGATTATAGACAATAGCGCAATGACGCCAGAGGAGTTTATAAATCAGATTAAATTAAGTATTAAATATGTATTAATCCGGTATGGAAAAATAGGCTCTGATTTCTATTAAGTGTAATCTTTTTTAAAAGCAAATATTATATTTTAATAACGTATTTTCTTCTAAACTCGCCGGGTGTAAGTCCGGTGAGTTTTTTGAAATTTCTCCAAAAATAATTATTGTTTTCATAACATTATAAAAATACATGAGAAAGATTTATTTTTATGATTGCTTTTTTTCTGTTATTTTTTTACAATCTACTCATATGAGTTTGATTTGTTCAGATTGGAGGAAAAACAAAGCATGAAAAAAAGATTATGGGCATACATCTTGTGTGCTGCTGTGCTGGTAAGTGGGCTTGGAGGATGCGGGAATGCATCACAGTCATCACAGTCGCCGACACAGGATACAGAGTCATCGGATATAAGTTCAGAAACAGAGAGTGAGGAAAACGAAGCTATGATTACAATTTCAGACATTTCATCTACAGATTTAGTGGCAGATATGAAAATTGGTTGGAATCTGGGAAACACCCTGGATGCAACCGGTGGAATGGGAATTTCTTCCGAGTGGTCTTGGGGAAATCCAAAGACTTCTCAGGAAATGATTGATGCGATTCTGGATGCGGGCTTTAATGTGGTTCGAATTCCGGTTACATGGGAAGGTCATTTTGGCGCAGCTGCGGAATATAAGATTCAGGACAAGTGGTTGGAACGTGTAAAAGAGGTTGTGGATTATGCATATGCGAAAGGCGCGTATGTTATTTTGAATATGCACCATGAAGAGTGGCACACTCCAACGGAGGAAAATAAGGAGGCTGCATGTGCACAGATAGCAGCGCTTTGGACACAGATAGCAGAGTATTTCAAGGATTATGATGAGCATCTGATTTTTGAAGGTCTGAATGAACCGCGTAAGAAGGGAACCTCTGTAGAGTGGACCGGAGATAAGGAAGGTGCAGAAGTAATCAATCAGTTTATGCAGGTGTTTGTGGATACCGTTAGAGCTACCGGTGGCAATAATACATATCGTCATTTGATGATTACCGGTTATGCGGCATCTTCCAGTGAAAGCATGCTAAAAAAGATTGTACTGCCAGAGGATGAGAAGCTGATTGTATCTGTTCATGCATATACACCTTACAACTTTGCCCTGAATGTAACCGGAACAAGCAGCTGGAGTGAGAAAAGTGATTCCAGAGATATTGATAGTCTTTTTGAGACAATTGATGAATTATTCCTTAGCAAAGGTGTGCCTGTAATCATTGGTGAGTTTGGAGCCATGAACAAGGACAATGAAGCAGAGCGTGTTGAATGGGTGACTTACTATCTGACCAAAGCAAAGGAATATGGAGTTCCTTGTGTATGGTGGGATAATAATTCCTTTACAGGAGATGGTGAGAAATTCGGATTATTAGATCGTAGAGCGCTGGAGTTCCCATATAAGGAGCTGTTAAATGCGATGATGGCAGTATATGGTCTGACACCTTCGGGAAATGGCAATACATCCGGAGATGTAAATGCTTCTGAAGGCGACACGAATTCCACAGGAAAAGAAGAAGTGTCCTTAGAGGGAAAGAAGCTGCTTGCAATTACTGTGGATGATGGCCCGGACGGTAGTGGTACAGATGGCTATATCAAGCTGGCAGAAGCATACAACGCTCCATTAACCTTCTTTGTGCTGGGACAGAATATTGAGAAAAACACTTCTCAGCTTCAGAAAATGTTAGATGCCGGCTGTGAGATAGGCAATCATAGCACAACACATGGTTATTTTACTAATATGACAGCAGAAGAAATTAAAAATGAAATTGCAAAGACAAATGCCCTGATTACACAATATGCCCCTGATGCAGAAGTGAATTTCTTTAGAGCACCATATTTTGCCTATAATGACACGGTATATAACAATGTAGAATATCCAATCATTGATGCTGCCAAAGCAGAGGTTGGCACAGATTATCAGGCGACGCTTAACGTCTTGTTAGGTGCGGAGGATGGGGATATTATACTTCTTCATTCTTGGAATACAGCATCCCTTCAGGCATTAGAAGCAGCTATTCCACAGCTAAGAGAAAATGGCTTTGAATTTGTTACCGTATCTTCGCTTTTTGAGGAAAAAGATATGGAACCGGTAGATGGAACTGTGTACCGTAGCATAAAGCAGAATCTGTCAGGGGAATATCAAAGTGTTGAGAATCTTTTTACCGGTTCAAACAGTGTAAGCGGAGATTGGAATAATTGGACAACCGCCGTAGATTTAAGTATCGACAAGGTGGCTTCCCTAAAGGAAGGACAGGCAATCAAGGTAGAATATCAAGCTACCATTGGACCATGTCTTATACTCCAGTCATGGTCAGGCGGACCAAACTGGATTCAGATGACTGCATCCTCAGATGATGGCAGCACTGCAATTTTTACCTATGAAGATATTATCGCAGCATATGGAGGAACTCTCGAAACGCTTAACGCATCCATGATTCGTCCATATGGAGCGGATATAACCGTTACTTCAGTTGATATCGTAGGAAAATAGAAGCAATTGATTATGCACAGAGAACATCTTTGGATGTTTTTTGGGGAAAGGAACAAATGCAATGAAGAAAAGAATCATTTGTTGGATTTTACTTGGTGCTATGGCTATTGCTGCAGTTGGATGTGGAAAAGGTTCGGGTGATGGAACAGACAGCGAGAATCTGACTGGAGACAATGGCACAACAAATCCAATCGTAATTGATAAGAGTGAATACGGTAATCCGATTGCAGGCTTTGATGCCGAAGGAGAGATTACATATGGCGGGGACCCGGCAGTGCTTGTAGATGGTGATACGGTATATCTTTACACAGGACATGACACCGCAAAGGAGGAAGCTTATGTAATTCCGGAATATCAGTGTTATTCGACGAAGGATATGGTGAATTGGACATACGAAGGTGTTGTACTGTCTATGAAGGATGTAAGCTGGGGCGAAATAAATTCTGCCTGGGCCAGTCAGGTGGCAAAGCATTATGACGAAGCTTTGGGAAAAGATATGTATTATCTGTATTTTTGTTCATGGAATAGTACAGATAGTGGAAAACAGTCGATTGGTGTGGCTGTATCGGATAGCCCAACCGGTCCATTTGTAGACAAAGGAGAAGCGCTTGTAAATGGTTCATTTACCACGAATGAGACATCCGGTTGGAATGATATTGATCCGACGGTATGGATTGAGAATGATTTAAGCGGCAATGAACACATCTATCTTTGCTGGGGAAACGGCAAGCTGTTCTTGTGTGAATTAAATGCAGATATGGTGTCTGTAAAGGATCGCAACGGTGATGGTGAGATTACATTTGGAAAAGATGTGTTAGAGCAGACACCACCGGAAAGCTTTACCGAAGCACCATGGTTATATAGAAGACAGAATGAAAACGGTCAGTATTATGGTCAATACTATCTGTTTTATGCATATGGCTGGAGAGAACAGCTGGCATATGCCACATCCAGCAATTTGATGACAGGTTCATGGATTTATGAAGGTCAGGTGATGGAACCAACAGCAACGTCCAACACAAACCATCCTGCAGTATTTGATTTCCAGGGAAAGACGTACATGGTTTATCACAATGGCTCACTTTCCGGCGGAAGTGGATTTAGACGTGTTGCATGTATCGAAGAGATTGTATTCAATGAGGATGGAACAATTGCTTATATTCAGGAAACTGCAACCGGTATCAGTGGCATCGTTTCAACAATTACTTCCGGCAACGGAGATGCACTTACCCACGCAAGATATATTAATTCATCAAGTGATGGAGTATATCCATACAAGAGCGTTCAGCTTGGAAGTGACTTAAAGAATATGGTAGTAGAAGATACCTATTGGGAAATTGTTCCGGGTGCAGCAGACGAAACCAACGAATATTATGTTTCTATCGAATCCTACAATAAGGCAGGCCTGTATGTAACTGCAGATACAGAGCAGACAGTTGTGTTATCCCAGGATTATGATGGAGAACAAAAGGCTGCTCAGACCTTTAAAACAGTAGAAGGTCTTAGCGGAGAGGGAGTATCCTTTGAATCGGTAAAATATGAGGGGATGTACCTCACATTATTGGATGGTGTAGCTTCATTAACAGATGGAAGTAATAAAGAAGCTTGCACTTTTTCTGTTGAAACAGTAGAATAAGGTTTATGAATGAAAGAGGTCGGTATATTATGCCGACCTCTTTATAGGGTACTTAGGAGGAGTTTATGTTTCAAAATATAAAAAGATTATTTGAGCCAATAGATATGACAGTTGGTACACCTTGGAAAGGTATCGCATTATTTTCTGTTCCGATGATCATTGGAAATGTTGCGCAGCAGTTATATAGTACCGTAGATAGCATTGTTGTGGGAAAATACGTAGGCGATAATGCGCTTGCAGCAGTTGGCAGTGCAATGCCTATTCTGAATCTGCTGTATGTATTATTTATTGGTATTTCCGCAGGTGTGGGTATTATGGTGTCTCAGTACTTTGGTGCAAAGGCGAAAGAAGAGTTAGCAGAAACCATCGGAAACTGTATCACATTAACAGCGCTTGCATCGTTGCTTCTAATGATTGTATCTCCAATGCTGATTCGTCCGGCACTTGTCATTTTAAATACTCCGGACAGTATTATTGATTGGTGTGA
The DNA here is from genome assembly GCA_964394775.1 of uncultured Lachnobacterium sp. Lineage (GTDB taxonomy): Bacteria > Bacillota > Clostridia > Lachnospirales > Lachnospiraceae > Roseburia. The sequence continues at coordinate 13,271 of CAYMYV010000022.1, forward strand.
TTCGTATTTGCTAATCTCCATGGTTGGTGCTGCCGGAATGGCATATTACAATATTTTGAGTGGTATTTTGCGTGGAATGGGAGATTCCTTCTCCGCATTGTTATATTTGCTGGTTGCAACGGTTTTAAATATTGTACTTGATGTTTATTTTGTAGCAGAGCTTAATATGGGCGTTGCAGGAGTAGCACTTGCAACTGTTATTGCACAGGCGGTTTCCGCATTTCTTTGCTTCTGGAAGCTTGCACATATGACAGACATTTTTGAACTTCATAAATCCAATCTCAGGATGAAGGGAAAATATATTAGACAGATTGTGGGCTTAGGACTTCCATCCGGTATTACACAGGCGATTTTCTCATCTGCCATGATAGTGGTACAGTCTCTGACAAACAGCTTTGGAGAGCAGTTTATTGCAGCAAACGTAATTGTAATGCGTGTAGATGGTTTTGCTATGATGCCAAACTTTTCTTTTGGTACAGCGATGACCACCTTTGCAGGACAAAACGTGGGTGCCGGAAGACTGGATCGTGTAACAAAGGGGGCAAAGCAGGGGACACTTATGGCTATGGGATGCTCTGCTGTAATTACAGGTGTGATTCTTTTATTCGGCAGACCGTTAATGGGTATTTTTACAGAAACGGAATCTCTGGTAGAAATGAGTATGTACCTTATGTCGATTCTTGCGGTAGGCTATATTGCAATGGCGGTAACACAAAGCTTGTCCGGTGTAATGCGAGGCGCGGGAGATACCATGACTCCAATGTGGATTTCTCTGTTTACCACGGTGCTCATTCGTGTACCAATTGCATATGGTATTTCATTCCTTACCAGAACAGAAGAATTGCCATTTGGCAGATATGAGTGTATCCAGATTTCTCTGCTTTCTTCCTGGGTAATCGGAGCACTTCTAACCTTTATCTTCTATAGAGCCGGTGCTTGGAAAAGAAAGGTGCAAGGGCGCACCCTTTAATGAACAGGAGTAATAAGGCTGTCACATTAGTTTTTTATAAACAGATTATAAAATAAATATAAAATCATAAAACTAATGTTGACAAAGAAAATCTCGAGTGGTATCTTGGTTACATGAGATGTTAGCACTCTAGCAAAACGAGTGCTAACAATTCAAGGGTAACTACTCAATGCAAGAACCGAACATAAAGTGAGGAAGCATATATGGGAAATGAAAACGTCCAGTCCTTAGATGAGAGAAAAGTTAAGATTTTGGATGCGATTATTCGTAACTATTTGGAAACCGGCGAGCCGGTTGGTTCGAGAACAATATCCAAATATACCGATTTGAATTTGAGCTCTGCAACGATTCGTAATGAGATGGCTGACCTGGAAGAGTTAGGATATATTGTTCAACCTCATACTTCTGCCGGTCGAATTCCTTCTGACAAGGGGTATCGTTTTTATGTAGACCATTTGATGAAGGAAAAAGATAGAGAAGTTTCGGAGATGAAGGAATTTGTCATTGAGAAAACGCAGAGGATGGAGCAGGTATTAAAGCAGGTAGCAAAGCTTCTTGCAACCAATACCAATTATGCGACCATGATTACAGCTCCTTCCTTTAGTAATAAGGTAAAATTCATTCAGCTTTCTCAAATCGATGAACACCAGATGCTTGCAGTCGTTGTGATGAACAGCAATATGGTAAAAAACCAAGTGATTGCAGTGAATGAACTATTAGATAATGAGACATTATTAAAATTAAACGTCTTATTGAATACAGCACTGAATGGTTTGTCTTTACAGGAGATTAATCTTGGAATAATTGCCCGCTTAAAAGAACAGGCAGGTATTCACAGTCAGGTGGTTAGCGAGGTGATGGATGCATTAGGGCAGGCACTAAGCGAAAACGAAGACTTACAGATTTACACCAGCGGTGCAACGAACATATTGAAATACCCAGAGCTTTCAGGCTCCGAGAGTGCAACCAATTTATTGTCGGCATTTGAAGAGAAGGAAGAACTGAGGAATCTGGTAAATGAAACATTGAATGATGATGAGTCAGGAACCGGTATTCAGGTCTATATAGGAAATGAAACACCAATTCAGACTATGAAGGATTGCAGCGTTGTAACAGCTACATACGAATTAGGAGAAGGTGTTAAGGGTACGATAGGTATTATCGGACCGAAACGTATGGATTATGAAAACGTAATGGATAACCTAAAAACTTTGCGAAGCCAGTTAGATGGCATTTTGAATAAGGCAAAGGGCGACAAGTAGAAAGGCGGTAACAAGTGGCAGAAGAAACGAGAAATGGCATAAATGAAGATGTCGAAGAAGCTGTAGAGACTACAGAAGAAGCTGTAGAAGCTGCGGAAGACATCGCAGAAGAAGCAGTGGAAGAGGTTGTAGAAGAAACCACAGATGAGACTACAGAAGAGGCTGCGGATGCTACAGAAGATACTGTAGAGGAGAAGTCGAAGGGTACAGGGTTCTTTAAAAAGAAGAAAGACAAAAAAGATGAACAAATCGAAGAGCTGAATGACCGTGTCAGACGTCAGATGGCAGAATTCGATAACTTCCGTAAGAGAACAGAAAAAGAGAAATCCATGATGTTTGACATGGGAGCAAGAACAATCATTGAGAAGATTCTTCCGGTGGTAGATAACTTCGAAAGAGGATTTACAGCTGTAGAGGAAACAGATAAGAATGATGCATTTGTTCAGGGAATGCAGCAGGTGTACAAACAGCTGATGACAGAGCTTGAAGCAATTGGGGTTACACCAATTGAAGCAGTTGGTCAGGAATTCAATCCGGATTTCCACAATGCGGTAATGCAGGTGGATAGCGAGGAGTACGAATCCGGAATCGTAGCACAAGAGCTTATGAAG